>CAWUNH010000170.1:0-3946 GCA_963923435.1 uncultured bacterium | reverse complement strand
CAAACAAATGCCAGCTGATGGCTTCCCCCTCACGGTCTTCATCGGATGCAAGCCATACCGTATCGGCTTTTTTGGCTAACTTTTTTAGTTCTGTAATTACCTGAACCTTATCTTCAGAAATTTCATAGGTTGGGTTAAATCCTTTGTTAATATCTATTCCGTAGCCCTTTTTTACCAGGTCTCGAACATGGCCAAAGCTGCTTTTAACGGTAAAGGTTTTGCCTAAAAATCCTTCTATTGTTTTGGCTTTTGCCGGAGACTCTACAATAACCAGATTTTGACTCATAGATGCTTGCTATTTTGAAGATTAAGCGGCAAAGAAAAAAAAATATTAGGACTTTCACTAATTTTAATTTTAATATGCACGACAAATTGTCATACATTAGTTACCTTTGAGGGGTGAATTCAAGGGAATTACTATCGGAACAACTTCAGGGCCAACCCTTCTTAAAAAATACTACAAACCCATCGGTTAAAAAACTTTTTTTAGAAAGCTACGGTTGTCAAATGAATTTTAGTGACAGTGAAATCGTGGCATCGATATTACAGAACGAAGGCTATTCGACTACTGCAGAGGCTTCTCACGCAGATTTAATTTTAGTTAATACCTGTGCCATTCGAGACAATGCCGAACAACGGGTTCGTCAACGGTTACAAGATTATAAAAAAATTAAATCCCAAAGTTCCAAACCGGTTCTGATAGGTGTACTGGGTTGCATGGCCGAACGCTTAAAAAAGCAGTTTTTAGAAGAAGAGCAGCTGGTGGATGTGGTGGTTGGACCTGATGCCTATCGAGATTTACCGCAGTTGCTCCAACAGGCTGAGTCGGGACAACAGGCTATTAATGTAATGCTAAGCAGGGAAGAAACCTATGCCGACATCGCTCCGGTACGGTTAGATCCAAATGGTGTTAGTGCATTTATTAGCATTATGCGGGGTTGCGACAACATGTGCAGTTTTTGTGTTGTTCCGTTTACCCGAGGCCGCGAGCGCAGCCGCGATCCGGAATCTATTATTAACGAATGCCGTAGTGCCTATGAAAACGGTTACCGCGAAGTTACTTTATTGGGACAAAACGTGGATAGTTATAAATGTATTAATGGGGCAGACACCATTTACTTTTCGGATTTATTAGACCGATTGGCGACTCAATTGCCGCAACTCTGGATTCGGTTTAGCACCTCGCACCCTAAAGACATGACCGATGCGGTACTAAAAGTAATGGCGCAACACCATAACATTTGCAAATACATTCACTTGCCCGTGCAAAGCGGCAGTAATTCGGTACTTCAAAAAATGAACCGCGGATATACCCGAGAATGGTATTTAAACAGGATTCAATCCATAAAAACCTGGATGCCCGATTGCGCTGTTAGTACAGATATTATTACCGGTTTTTGTGAAGAAAGCGATTCCGATCATCAACAAACCCTCGATTTAATGAAAGAGGTTGGTTTTGATTATGCCTATATGTTTATGTATTCGGAACGGCCTAAAACATTGGCCGAACGTAAATTTAAAGACGACGTATCCCCTTTGGTAAAAAATCAGCGTTTACAAGAAATTATTTCCTTACAACGAAATACCAGCAAGTTGCAATTAGAAAAATATCGTAATACGGTTCAAGAAGTATTAATTGAAGGCGATTCTAAAAAATCAGCTTCGCATTGGATGGGTCGTAATTCTCAAAATGCGGTGGTTATTTTTCCAAAACACTCGGAATCAAAAGGAGATCGGGTTCGGGTAAAAATTGATGCGTCTACATTCACTTCACTGTTTGGAAATCGCGTTTTATGAATTTAAGCGAAATAAAACAAAAATATGCCATAATTGGCCACCATCCCTTGTTAAATCGTTCGGTGGAAATTGCGGTGCAGGTTGCGCCCACCGATTTAAACGTGGTTATTAACGGTGAAAGCGGAACGGGAAAAGAGGTGTTTCCTCAAATTATTCACGCTTTCAGCGCACGTAAACACGGACCTTATATAGCGGTAAATTGCGGTGCTATACCCGAAGGAACCATTGACAGCGAATTGTTTGGTCACGAAAAAGGGGCCTTTACCGGGGCTACGGAATCCAGAAAAGGGTATTTTGAAGTAGCCAACGGTGGAACCATATTTTTAGACGAAGTTGGCGAGTTGCCTCTGGCTACCCAAGCCCGGTTGCTCAGAATTTTAGAATCGGGCGAATATTTACGCGTGGGAAGTTCTAAGGTTTTAAAAACCGATGTTAGGGTTGTGGCCGCCACTAATATTAATTTTTTTCAAGCTATTGAAAAAGGAAAATTCAGGGCCGATTTGTATTACCGTCTTAATACCGTTCCAATATACCTTCCGCCCCTCAGAGAACGAAAAGAAGACATTGTTTTATTATTTAAAAAATTTGCATTGGATTTTGCCGGAAAATACCGCATGCCGGTAATTCGATTGCTTGTGGAAGCTGAAAACGTATTGCAACATTATTTTTGGCCGGGCAATGTGCGTCAATTAAAAAACATTGCAGAACAAATCTCCATCATTGAAAATCAGAGAGAAATTAGTGCAGAGGTATTGCGTTCGTATTTACCGCAATTTAACGCATCGCATGTACCGGCCTTGCGACAGGATGCAAACAGTTCGGCTTCCGGTGGAACTTTAGAAGACCGCGAATTAATTTTAAAAATTTTAAGAGACTACCGCAATGAATTAAACGAGTTAAAATCGGTTGTGTACGAGTTGGTTTCAAACGGTGCCTCTATGACCTCAATAAAACCCGATTCTGCAAAACCCATTACAACCGATGGAATAATCAGCATTACACCCAAACCAATTGCCAATTCAGATATAATTGAAGTAGAGGAAAGTTTATCTCTGCAAGACAAAGAAAAAGACCTGATCTTAAGAGCGTTAAAAAAATATAAAGGGAAACGCAAGCGCGCTGCACAAGAATTAGGTATTAGTGAACGGACCCTTTACAGGAAAATAAACGAATACCGCATTGATGAGTAAATTTTTAATTATCATAGGTTGTTGGTTATTTACTTCATGTAAAATTCAGGTTAGCTTGAATGGTGCAACCCTGCCCGAATCAGCCAAAAGTTTACAAGTAGATTTTTTTGAAAATAACACAACGCTTGGACCTCCAACCATGGCCCCTTTGTTTTCAGAAACGCTCAGAGACGTTTTATCCAGACAAACCAGTTTACGTTTGGTTAAACAATCTGGAGACATTGTTTTTCAAGGCAACATAACCGACTTTCAAATTCTTCCCGTAGCTATTCAGGCAAACGATCAGGCGGCACAATCCAGGCTTAGCATCAGTGTTCGTGTAAAATACACTTCAGTAGCAGATCCCAAACGAAATTTCGAAGAACAATTTACCCGCTTTACCGATTTTTCAGCAACCGATAATTTTCAGGTTCGTCAAAACGACCTCATGAAAGAGGTTTTTCGTCAAATCACGGAAGATATATTTAACCGTTCGTTTAATAATTGGTAATGCGTAAAGACCGTTATCTGCATTTAATTCAGGTTCCACAGGATGTAGAGGAAACAGATCTTCCATACTTAGAAGCCATGTGTCGGCAATTTACTTTTTTTCAGCCGGCATTTTTTTTATTCAGTTTGGCTGCGAAAAAACATAACATTACAAAGTTTCAGGAGTATTTGCCCAAAGTTTCGGCCAATATGATCAACCGAACCCATTGGTACAATCAATTGGAATTTAGTCCCCAACAATCCGTTTTGGAACCCGCATTAACAGTTCATCAAGACCTTCCGCTTCAGGAAACCACACCGGCTTTTAATCAATCCATTGAACAGGAAACAGGACCTGAGTTATTTAAAAATCTTGTTCAAGATCAAATATTACGAAACAGCAGTAAGGTACAACTTCGTAATACGGATATAGCAGACGCACCTAAAAATCCCCAATCTTTTTCTGAATGGCTTGAAAGTTATAATCAATC
>CAWUNH010000169.1:0-4004 GCA_963923435.1 uncultured bacterium | reverse complement strand
TCCGAACTGGCCGGAACAACATCCCGAACTGTATCAACGCGTAGTTACAGCCGCCCTGGAAATGAGTAAGGAGTCGATTGCTGCTGCATTGAGAGGCATGAAAGACCGTAGTTCGGGTTGGGAGTGGATTCAACGCAGCGGGTTGCCTATTGCCTATGGAATCGGAAAGTACGACACGGTACTTCCAGCCGAATCATTGCGCGAGGAATGCAAAAGTTTTTCAAGGGGCCATTTGTACGAGTTTAAACAGGCAGGGCACTATGCGTACATTGAAGATCCGCTTGCCACTTCGGCAGCTATTAAACATTTTTTAAACCATTGTTTTTAATTTTTACCGGTACTTCCAAAACCTCCCGCAGCACGATCGGTTTGGTCAAGCGAAGTAGAAGTTTCCCAAATCGCTCGTACATAGGGTGCAATAACCAGTTGTGCTATCCGATCGCCGTCTTGTATTTCAAATGCCGTTTCTCCATGATGAATCAGCAACACCATAATTTCTCCTCGGTAGTCCGAATCAATGGTACCCGGAGAATTTAAAACGGTAATGCCATATTTAAGAGCCCATCCGCTGCGCGGTCTAATTTGAGCTTCCATTCCGGGCGGAAGAGAAATTTTAAGTCCGGTTGGTATTAAAACACGAGTTCCGGGCAAGAGTTCGATCTTGGTTTTTAAAAAGGCTCTTAAATCTATTCCGGCCGAACCGGGGGTTGCGTATTCTGGTAAGGGATGATGCGATTGATTTACAATTTTAACGTGTACCTCCATGCTTACGAATTTCGAAATGGTAAACAATTCCAACAAATAGTATAATAAACAAGTTATTCAAAATCCATTTCGTTTCAAGTGGATTCCAGGACGGTAAATATCGACCAATAAAAAAAATCAACAAGGTTAATCCAATATAGCCGCCTATGGTTTTAATCTTGTAGGGAATGGGATTAAAGCGTTTTCCCCAAAAATAAGAAAGTAGCAACATGGCAGCATAGGCCATAAATGTGGCCCAGGCGGCTGCCCAATAACCAAATCGGGGCATAAAGATTCCATTAACCAGCAAGGTTACAGAGGCTCCCACCAAGGCAATATAGGCCCCGTAAGCTGTTTTTTGTCCAAGTTTGTACCAAATGGATAAATTATAAACAATCCCTAACATCATGTAGGCAAACAGCAAAATAGGAACGGTAGAAAGTCCCTCCCGGTAGGCTTCGGTTCCAATAAAATACTTAATCCAAGATAAATTCATTGTAATAACTAAAAAAATACAACAACAAAAAGCTATAAAAAGCGTCATAATCCGTGCATGTTGTTGCGGTGCATTGTGGTTTCCCGACTGTTTAAAAAAATAGGGTTCATAGGCGTAGCGAAAGGCCTGAATAAAAATACTCATGATAACGGCGAGTTTATTGCAGGCACCGTATATGCCCTGGGCCTTTTGTGCTTCTGCAGGGTTTTGCATAAGCACTTTTAAAAGTACTTTATCTAAGGTGTCGTTAATCATTGCGGCAATTCCTAAAACAACCAAAGGCCAGGCGTACCTCCACATCTTTTTCCAGAGCGTCCAGTCCATGTAAAATGCAATGGGCCATTGATATGCAATAGCAAGTAACGCTGTGCAAAAATTTGCAACCAAGGTTGCTAAAAAAACATATCCAATACCAATTTCAGGCTGGTACCATCTGGCCCAAAAGCTATTGCTGTGCTCAAGGTGAAGCGTTCGGCAATAGGTTAAAAAAAACAAAGTTAATCCCAAATTAATAAGCACATTTAAAATTTTTAAACCTGAAAAAAGCATGGCCTTTTGCTCCGAACGTAATTTTGCAAAGGGTAAGGCAGACCAGGCATCGGTCACCAAGATTCCTACGCACCAATATAAAAAGGTGGTATTGTAGCGGGCATTGGAATTGCTTAATAGTTGCGATGCAACAGGTACAACCCAACATAAAAGTCCGCCAAAAATAACAGCACTAAAAAACAGTGACCAAAATCCGGTCGAAAACACCCGTTCGGGATCTGTATTTTTTTGAAAATTAAAAAAAGCGGTTTCGAATCCGTAGGTAAATAAAATATTAAAAAAAGAAATGTAGGCAAACAGTTCGGTATTAATACCGTATTCGGATGTGCTGAAGGAATAAGTTAAATAGGGAGTAATTAAATAATTTAAAAATCGTGGAACCATGGTTCCCAACCCGTAAATAGCGGTTTGACCGGCCAGCGATTGAGCAAGTCTCATTAAACGAAGTTAATTTTTTACACTTCTGAATTCATGTAAAAACACATGAGATATTAACCTTGCTATTTTAAAATCGTTTATTTTGATTATTTACCAGATTGAATGCTTTTAATTTGTTTTTCTATCAGTGCAATACCGGCTTCAAGGCTATGGGGGTTGTATTCCAGTTCACGTCTTGCTTTTTCAATAATAAAGCCGGTAATTGGGGGTCTGCGGGCCGGCTGATTTAGAGTCGAACTGTTGGTACGTTCTATAAGGGTTTCGTCCAATTTATAATAACGCGCAATTCGGCAGGCCAAATCGAAAATATTTAAAAATTCAGAACCGGAAATATTGTAAATTCCTTCGGCACCCCTTTCTGCAATTCGAATGCAACCATCGGCTAAATCTTCTGCCAGGGTAGGGGTGCGAAATTGATCGTCTACAACCTGAATGCGTTTTCCTTGTTCAAGGGATTGTTTAACCCATAATACAATATTGCTTCGGCTCATGGAATCAACAAGACCGTATACCAATACCGTTCGGGCAATGGCCCATTTAAGAGAACTCTGAACCACCAGTTTTTCCGCATCCAGTTTGGTTTTTGCATAAAAACTAAGCGGATTGGGCGATGCGGTTTCGTCTAAAGGGCCTTGTTTGCCATCAAAAATAAAATCGGTGCTTAAGTGAATAAAATGCGGCCGGTAGTGCTTGGTATGGTTTTGCAAGCGGGATAATTCATTCACGAGGTACTCAACAGCACGGGTATTTAATAATTGGGCTTTGTCCTTTTCAAATTCGCAAGCATCAACATTGGTCATGGCCGCTGTATGAATAACAATGTCCGGCAGGTGTTTGGATAACACCTTTTGAATTTCGGAGGCTTGGGTAATGTCCATGCTAACGAAGGTATAACCCTCCTGGTGTTTTAAACGGTTGGGCCCCAAAGCAGTTGCAATGCAGTCAAAATCGTTTCTTAAAGACAATGCCAAAACCAGTTTTTGGCCCAACAATCCGTTGGATCCGGTAATCAGTACAGAGCGTTTTTTCATTTGATTTGAGATTGGAGGTAACGGCTGGCTAATTCATCCAACTTTTTAAACCATTGCACTCCAAATTTACGTATCAGAGGCGCTTTTAAAAATTTATAAACCGGTACTTTTAAACGTGCTCCGTTTTCGCAAGCAGGAGCGCATACCGACCAACGACTGTATTTTAATACTTCAATTTCTTTATTTCGATTTATACGAATGGGATATAAATGGCAACTCAAGGGTTTGTTCCATGAAAGTTTGCCTTCGGTATAGGCTTTTTCAATGGCACATTTTGCCGTTTGGTCTGCATCAAAATAAACATAGGCACATTCTTTTTCGGGTCCTACTAGGGGCGTAGTTAAATCTCCGTCACTGTCGTATACTGCATAACCTTGCTTTTTAACGGCTGAAATTCCCTGGGCCACCATATAAGGCTTAATTTTATTAAAATCTTTTTTAAGGGCATCGGCTTCGTTAGTCTCCAGGGGCGCACCGCTGGCCCCGGCCACACAACAGGCGCCTTTACAAGCAGACAAATCGCATACAAAGGCTTTTTTTATAAGCTCTTCACTGATTCGGGTTTGATCAATCAGCAACATTATGTAAAGGTAAAAAATAGTGTACAAACGTTGTAATAAAAACAGGCCGCGTTGTTTAATTCCTTTTATCTTTGTTTTATGCCCGAGGCCCTCCAAAACAAGGTTTCACAAAGCGGTTTAATAACAATAGATTTAGAAGAATGCATTGAGCCGCCTCAATTTAGC
>CAWUNH010000168.1:0-4023 GCA_963923435.1 uncultured bacterium | reverse complement strand
TAAAGACTTGCAAAAGGCTACATAGTCTTGCAATTGGTTGCGAATGAGGGCTGCCTCAAACAAGGTGCCTCCCAGGTAGGGTTGAATTCCGGCAGCCTCGTACAACTTAATTTTTTCTTTTAAGCAGGGCGTAACCAGTGAGGTGCCAAATCCTAATTTAATAAAATCTACCGAGGCGCTGGACATGGACACCAGGTCTTCGGCCTGTCGTAAACTCAGGCCCTTGTCCATTACCATGGTCAGGCCGGCATTTCGCGGTTTAGCCGTTCGCTCGGGCAAATGTAATAAGCTTAAACCCATGAGTCTTTTGATTTATACGAGTTAATAAGATCCATAACCTCCAAATCGGTTCTTATTTGAGGAATCAGTTCTGTTAAAACGGTATGTTTCGAGTAATCCATTTGCAGGGCTTTTTCTAAAAATTCTAAAGAAGACTGGCGTTGTTGCAATTTTAAAAAAACCGCCGAAACCTGATAAAACAATTCTCCCGATTTAGGAAACTGCTTAATACCCTCAAAAAACACTTCCAGGGCTTTTTCATATTGCTCGGTTTGTATTAGCAAATGGCCATAATCCATCCAAACATCTACCTCCGGATAATCGCATTCAATGACCCTTTGATAGGCCTGTTCGGCTTCTTCTAAAAAACCCATTTTATGCTGCAGTTCAGCCAGTACATACCAGTACTCCGATTCCTGCGGGTTAATTTCTACAGCCTTACGAATGTAATGCAAGGCTTCGGAAATTCGGTTAAGGTGGTCCAATACCAATGCAATTCCCATCCATGCATCGGCCCAGGCAGGATCCCGTTTAATGCATTTATTGTACTGAATTAATGCCTGGGAATACGCTTCGGTTGCATAATATACTTCTGCCAAACTAAAATAAATCTGGGCATCGTTGGCGTCAATTTCCAGGGCCTCCTGCAACAGGGTGATGGCTTGTGCATAGTGTTCTAAATTTACCTGAGCCTGGGCCATGTGAATGCGAACAGAAATGGAGCGGTCCTGAATGGCCAAGGCATAATCAAAAGCCTGTAAGGCAAATTCAGGCAAGTGTTGTTTTAAATAGGCGAGTCCTAAATAATACCAGGCATGAAAACTGTAAGGGGTTTGATTGGTGGCCTCATTAAAATAATCTGCGGCTTCTTTTAAACGGCCGGTATATTCAAAACAAAGAAAAACATCTGGAAACAAAGCGTCCAGTTCGGGATTGTGTTTTAAGGCTTTTTTAAAATAATACAAGGCATCGGAGGCTTTGTGGGAATTTAAAAACTCAATTCCCAGCGCTGCAAAAACATCTTCTGGTTCCTCGGCCAGGGGTATGGCATTTTTAAACTGTTCAATGGCCAGTTCCGAGCATGCCATTTGACTGTACACATGTCCACGAATCATAAACACATCGTACAGAAATACCGAGCGGTATTCCAGGTCAGATAAAATTAAAAGGGCTTCCTGCGTGTTTTGAACCGAAGCCAAATACTGGGCTTTTTTAAGCAGTAATTCTGCAGCATCCGGAAAGCAATTTAAGGCCGTATCAAGCAGGCCTTTAACCCGATCCAATTGATTGTGCTGTAAGTAATACGTCGCCAGGTCTTCGTATTCATCCACATCAAAATAGCAGCTTTCGCGGCTGGACAAACTGGATTCGTACCGCAAAATCAGTTCCTGCAGCTCGGATTCGGACGACGAAAATTCCTCAAATGCGCTCATGTGTAAGGTCAATATACAATTATTTCAATTAACCGAAAAATTCGGTTATTGAAATCTATTAAGACAGCACCTGTCTGGAAATTACGATGCGCTGTACCTCACTGGTACCCTCGTAAATTTGAGTAATTTTTGCATCCCGCATTAAGCGTTCTACATGATACTCTTTTACATACCCGTAACCTCCGTGTACCTGAACGGCCTCGGTTGTAACCCACATGGCGGTTTCACTGGCATATACTTTGGCCATGGCACTTTCTTTGTCCATGGGTAAATGCTGGTCTTTTAACCAGGCCGCCTGATAAATTAAAAGACGGGAGGCTTCAATGCGGGTTGCCATATCGGCCAGTTTAAACTGAATGGCCTGGTGTTTGGAAATTTCTTTGCCAAAAGCTTTACGTTCTTTGGCATAAGCCAATGAAAGCTCGTAGGCTCCACTGGCAATACCCAGGGCCTGAGACGCAATGCCAATACGCCCCCCACTGAGGGTTTTCATGGCAAATTTAAACCCAAAGCCCTCTTCGCCAATGCGGTTTTCTTTGGGAACTTTAACATTGTCAAACATTAAAGAATGGGTATCGCTGGCGCGAATGCCCATTTTATTTTCTTTGGGTCCTACGGTAAACCCAGGCATGCCCTTTTCAACAATTAAACAGTTAATGCCCCGGTGGCCAGCTTCGATATTGGTTTGGGCCATTACCAAATAAACCGAGGCCGAATTACCGTTGGTAATCCAGTTTTTGGTTCCGTTTAAAAGATAATGATCGCCACGGTCCAAAGCGGTGGTTTTTTGTGAAGTGGCATCGCTGCCGGCTTCGGGTTCGCTTAAACAAAAGGCCCCAATAATTTCGCCTTTAGCCAAAGGAATTAAATATTTTTGTTTTTGGGCCTCGGTACCAAATTGTTCCAAACCCCAACACACCAAAGAGTTATTAACGCTCATAATAACACTGCAAGAGGCGTCTACTTTTGAAATTTCTTCCATGGCAAGTACGTAGGAAATGGTATCCATTCCGCCACCGCCGTATTTAGGATCTACCATCATTCCCATAAACCCCAATGCTGCCATTTTTTTTACCTGTTCGGTTGGAAAAGTTTGGTGTTCGTCGCGTTCGATAACGCCGGGTTTTAATTCGTTTTGAGCAAATTCACGGGCCGCTTTTTGGATCATGAGATGCTCCTCGGTTAATTCGAATTGCATAGTTGTGGTATTTTACGTTATTTAAGTGCGGCAAAGATAACGAATATGGCCAAACACACCCTTAATTTAAAAAAAACAGATTCCCCGATTCGTGTTTTAGGTTTAATGAGCGGCACCTCCATGGACGGACTGGACATGGCCTTGTGCGAATTTAACAGCCCCACAAAACCGGTTTACAGGCTACTAAAAGCCAAAACCCTGCCCTACTCGTCGGCACAGCGCACTCGATTGCAGCACAGCACAAGCCTGGACGGGGCATCGCTCCTGCAATACCATGCACAGTATGCGGCATGGGTAGCCCGTCAGGTTAAAACCTTTTTAGGCAGCAACAAGGTCCGGCTAATTGCCTTTCATGGCCCAACCTTGTTTCATCAGCCCAAAGCCAATTTGAGTTTTCAGCTGGGTTCGGGTGCAGTGCTGGCCGCATTAACCCAAACACCGGTGGTTTCGGATTTTAGAGCCTTGGATGTTGCTCTGGGCGGAGAAGGAGCCCCGCTGGTACCCCAAGGCGATCGGGATTTATTTAGCGCCTACCCGGCCTGCCTTAACATTGGCGGCTTTGCCAATATTTCTATGCAGGTGCGCGGACAGCGTCGGGCTTTTGATATTGTACCGGTAAATTATGCCCTAAACCGCCTGTGTGCAGAACTTAAAAAACCCTACGACCGAAACGGAGGTTTTGCTGCCCAGGGACACGTGCTTAAGCCCCTTTTTAAAGCCTTAAATGCAAACCCCTTTTATGCTCAAACGGGCCCTAAATCTTTAGGCCGCGAATGGTTTGATGCGCAGGTATGGCCCTTGCTTAACAATTCGGATTACGAGGTTAAAGACCGCATACGAACCTTTACCGAACACAGCGCCTATCAAATTGCCCGTGTCATTAAACGTTACCGCCTGCAACAAATTTTAGTTACCGGCGGAGGAACCCTTAACCAATCGCTTTTAAAGTATATTAATCGGTATGCTGCATGCGAACTAATGGTTCCGGAACGGCCGCTGATTCATTTTAAAGAAGCCCTGGTATTTGCCTGGTTGGGATTACTGCGTTTTGAACATAAAAACAATACTTTAAAATCGGTAACCGGGGCTAAAAAAAACAGCAGCGGCGGTGCC
>CAWUNH010000167.1:0-4024 GCA_963923435.1 uncultured bacterium | reverse complement strand
CAAGAGGCCATTAAACAGTACATGAGTGGCGAATTGTATAAACCTGAACCCAGTCTGCCTAAAAACCAACCCGCCTACCATACACCTCAAGGAAAAACCGTGTATGGCGGTGGAGGTATAATGCCGGATTTCTGGATTCCAATGGACAGCAGCAATCGAATTTCCAATGCCGTTTCGTACCGAGAACTTCAATTTATTTGTACGGTTTATACCCGCATGTGTCAAAACGCACTGGTTCCAGATTTCAAATCTTCGGATCGTTTTATTGAACAATTTAAACCCGATCAAACTTTTTTTAAGGTATTTAAAAGCTACCATAAACAGGCTCAGGAAAGGGATTTAAATTCTAATTTATTAAAATTATGCAAGGCTTATATCGGCCGAGTGGCCTTTGATAACAACTGCTATTACACGCTGCTTCTTAAAGAAGATCCGATGATAAAAAAAATACAATTGCTCCAAAAAAAACTTTAAAATCAAGGCTTCCAAATAAGTTGGCCTTTGTTTTGAGAACTGGAATAATTCAAAACCGTATTAGGATTACCCATTAAATAAATATTTCCGGTTTCATTGAGGGTGCAAGAAAAAAAATTTAAATCCCGACCGTTTACATAAGCATCGGCAATAGAAACCGATTCCAGAAACACAAAATCTTTAACCTGCATAGAGTCTGCATACAAATACGCCGAACCGCTAATCCATGCATTTAAACGTTTGCAGACGCCTTTTAAGTCAATTCTTAAAAAACCATGGGCACTTACATAGAGCTGGTATAAATTTCCCGAAAACAAAATGTCACCGGAACCTTCCGTATAACACCGCAGCGTATCGGTGGGTTTTTGATACTCAATTTCTAACGTTTCTGATCCAAAATGCTTAATTTCATTTACTTTTTTTACATGCAGGTTTAAAACCGGAATATGGCGGTAACCTTTAACAAAACTGCATTTTTGGGTAGCATCCAGCATTAACTGGTTTTGATGCACGGTTGTTTTAATAAAGGGCAGAATGTTTTCTCCGGCCGTGATTTCGATATAATTTAATGTATCGCTAACAACCTTAATTTTATATCGTCCGTTGATTAGAATCCGGTCAAAATCCTCCAGATTTCGGGTAATGGTTTGCAGCCTTCCGTTGGTTAATAAACAAGAGTGTTGATCCGATTTAACACAGGCGTACAAAAACAATCCCAAAAGGCAAAGCGATTTCAATGTTTTTTAAAATTTTGCTTGTTAAAACTATACCCCAAACCAAATTCAAAATTATACGCCACCGCATAATGGGCCCGAATGGCCCAATGTAAAATAATGTTTCGAGGTGTTGTATACCTAACTCCCAGTCGGTTTACAATGGGTTCGTCGGCCAGGGTGCGTTGAAAAAAATAATATCCTATTTCCAATGGAAATGAAATGGGTCCAGCATGAAAAGTATAACCTAAAAAGGCTGCACTTCTCCATAAATCCAATGAATTTCGAACCAGTCCGTTCTGAGAAAGCAGGTCTTGATACTGTTGGTCAAAATACAGATCGATTCCCAGACCCCAGGCATTGTTTTTTACCCTGCGTTGAATGGACCATCCCCACTGCCCTACCGTTTTTAATGACTGGTTGAGTTTTTCCTGATTTAAACCCACCGAGGCTATCGTTTGAATTTCATACCGGGAAATTGAACGGCTTTTGGATTGCTTGGAACGAACAATCTGGGGCTTGTCAAACGGACTGGAATGGTAAAACACGACGGCTTGAACGCCCAATAAATTAATTCCAAGATTGGGATTTTTGTAACGGCCGTTGCTCATATGAGAAAAGGTTATGCCGGGTTCAACATACCAATGTTTTAAAACCTGCAACCGATAATACCAGCGTAAACGAACATACCCGTTTAAGGGGGTACCAATAGCATTGTTTTTGTTATTGCTTACAAGATCCCAGTATTTGGTAATATAAGCCATACCAAAAGAAGCTTGTAACATTGAGGGGGTTTTACGGTAGGGATTAAGACGAAAATCAAATACCGGTGAAATACTGTAAGCATATCCCAAGGCAGAAGGGTTTTTAAGGTTGCTGGCCGTAAAAGAAATTCCCCAACGCGGTGCAACACTAAAATTACTGTCTGAAAAATGCCGGCTGCGGGTATTTATGCAGGTTAATTCCCATTGGCTGGGATAACCGGTTACCAGATGCTCCATGGTTGAACGATGGGCTAAAATAAAAGCCGATTGAAGGCCCGTTTTAAAAATCCAGGAGGCTTGTAACGTATCTGTAACTTTTAATTCCTGGGTTTGTGCCAAAAGCCCTTGCCACAAAACCAAAATAAATACAATACTACGTTTTAAAAAAATCACCGTGATTCACAAAAATACACAACCAATCGATTTGTTATAATTGTAATTGATACCTTTAAAAAATGAATGCTTTGCATGTGGAATTAAATCGTTTGCTCGGTATAATGGACGATTTACGTTTAAAATGCCCTTGGGATCAAAAACAAACCCTTGAAAGCCTGCGTCATTTGACTTTGGAAGAAACCTATGAGCTAAGCGATGCGCTTTTAAAAAAAGATGTTAATCAAATTGAAGCGGAACTTGGGGATTTACTCCTTCATATTGTGTTTTACTGCAAAATAGGATCGGAACAGGATCACTTTACATTGCAAAGCGTTATTCAGCGCTTATGTGAAAAATTAATTCAACGGCATCCTCATATTTACGGAAATGTTACCGTTCATTCGGCCGAAGAAGTAACATCCAACTGGGAAAAAATTAAATTAAAAGAAAATGGCCGATTGTCCAAGGGCTTGTTATCCGGAGTTCCCGATTCCATGCCGGCATTGCTGAAAGCCTACCGCATGCAGGAAAAAGCCGCTTCGGTGGGATTTGATTGGCCCGAACTGTCTCGTGTATGGGATAAATTTTATGAAGAATTGGAAGAATTTAAAACGGAACTTAAGCACGGCAATCAAAAACAAAAAACCGAAGAATTGGGAGATTTACTCTTCACACTTGTTAATGTTGCCAGGCATGCAGGAATTAATCCGATTGATGCACTGGACAGCACCAATGCCAAATTTAAAAACCGAATTGCTTTTATTGAAAAACAATTGGAACTCCAAAATCAAAAAATGGAAGATCAGCCCCTGGATGCATTAGAAACATTATGGAATCAGGCCAAAAACGATTAAGTTATTTAACCCCTCAAATTTCAATAGCAGCCGTTTTGATTGCTTTTTGGAGCCTTGGTTGTATTTTATTAATAATGTTTCCGACCCATCAAATTCAAATTAACGAAACCAACCACACCATTTATTGCGGATTGCAACTGGCCATTAACCAATTGACCGGAACCTTTTATGTCGATCTGTTTTTTAAATGGATTACATTTTTAGGAGACGGATGGTTTGCATTGATTTTAATTGTTTTAGTAGGTTTTTTTAGGTTTCGGAAGGCTGTTATTTTATGTATGGTTACGCTTTTTGCATCCCTAAGCTCTCAGTTTTTAAAAAATCAGGTTTTTGAAAACCACCACCGTCCCTTGTTTATTTTTAATCATTTCGACCGTCACGAATTTAAACACAGTGCGGACCTTCAACTCCACATTCACAACAGCTTTCCCAGCGGTCATACAACCCAGGCCTTTGCTATTTTTATTTTTTTTGCACTTATAAGTTCGCGTTTATCAATTAAATTATCTTTTACCGCCTTGGCTTTATTGGTTGGATTTAGTCGCATTTATTTAGGTCAACATTGGACTCAGGATGTTATTGCCGGCAGTATGATTGGTAGTTTTTTTGCCTGCTTGGGATATTGGGCCTACTTGTTTTTTAAACCACTACATTTAAAGTTTTACAGAAAAAAACCAGCATGAAACATCCGGTCTTAACGGCTCTTTGGATTGGAATTGGCTTTACCTTATATTTTTGCTTTGGCATTGGTCACTACGACTTGTTTGACTGGGATGAAATTAATTTTGCCGAATGTGCCCGGGAAATGCTCAATAGCAATAATTTCTTAAAAGTACAATTGTAT
>CAWUNH010000166.1:0-4038 GCA_963923435.1 uncultured bacterium | reverse complement strand
ATCCATCGACCTAACCCCTTATATTGGAGGTTGTGTAACCATTGAAATGTGGACTACCGACTGTAATTTTGGTGGGCACTGGGGCACAACCTTTATTGATTGCATTTGTGGAGGACAAAATATTTCACCGGGATTAGGCGGATTGCCCGGAGGTCCCATACCGGGTGCCGTATCATTTTGTGCCGGTTCCGGAGTCGCACAAATCAATGCGCCATTGGGATATAACTTTTATCAATGGGTGGGCCCCAACGGTCCGATTCCGCCTCCAATGGGAACCACTGCTGTAATCACCATCACCAATCCCATTCCCGGACAATCCTATACTGTAAATTTAACCTCCTCAGGCGGTTGCCAGTTGAGTTCTATTTCTCAGTTAAATACTACAACTGTTATGATTGCTGGAATTGGTTCAGGAACCACCTGTCCCGGAGGAGCCAGCGGCACCGCTTCTGTGCAGGGAGCCGGTAGTGGAGCAGGCTATACCTATACCTGGACCAATGCCTCTAACAGTGTGGTGGGTAATTCTTCAGTAGCCGTTAATTTACCAGCCGGTATATACAGTGTAACCATTGCCGGTGCAGGAAATGCCTTGTGCGGAACCGCTTCGGCTACGGTAGCCGTTGGAACCGGTACACCTCAGGTTATAAACCAATACAAACCCTATTGCAATAACCAAGCTTATATGAACACCACCGGAGGAACCAATTTTCAGTGGTTTACCGGTAATACGCCCGTGCAGGGTACGGTAGGAACGGCATCGGGTTATACCGTAATGAATCCCAGTCCCGGAGCAGTAATTAATTTAACCTATACCAATTTACAAAATTGTCAATCTCAAATAAGTTTTACCCTTATGGCCTCACAGCCCGGAATAATGAGCATAAACAATATCAGTTATGTGTGTCCCGGCGGTAATAACGGAACGGCTGTAGTTTCCATGACCCCTGCCAATGGAGCGCCTCCAGGTGTTAACTCCTTCTCTGTTGTTAACAACGGTACTTTTACCCCACCCTACAGTTATTCATTATATCCAACCGCACTCAATTCCATTACCCTACAAGGATTATCTGCAGGAAATTACACCGTTAATACCTTTGACGGATCTTGTTTGTATACAACCGGATTTAACGTGCAGGCCTTTACCTTCAACTATACATTAAGCCCTAATTCGCCAACACTCTGTCAGGGCAACTGCGTTCCTTCCGGCCTTACCTTTACAAGTCCTCCCTCCCCAACCCAATACTCCTACAGCTGGACACCTACCACCTGGCTTTCCGGCGGAATGGGAAATTTACAAAACACCATAATTTGCCCTACGGTTCCCATTGGCACGCAATCTACCATCGTTTATACGGTTGTAGCTACCCCCAGTGTTGTAAATTGTCCTGTTACCCAAACCATGGCCATTACTGCCGTTAATCCTGCAACTCCTACCATTACAGCAATACCCAATATTTGCGACAATGCACTGCCATATCAAATACTTGTAAATCCGGGGGGCGGAACCTTTTTTACCGGCATTACCGGCACGGCTAACCCTATAAATCCTACAACCGGTTTATTAAACCCGGGTTCTCCTTCCATAACAATTGGGGTTAATACCTTTACTTACAGCACAGCGGTTAATACCTGCGTGGCACAACAAACGGCCACTTTCCAGGTTTCTCATTTTAACCCATCTACACTCACTTCCTCCATTTCGCCCTTATGCGTTACCAATGCTCCCGTTAATCTAATGAATATTGTTCAGAGCACGGTTGGAATTTGGAGCGGTCCCGGAGTAAATACCAACAGTTTTAATCCGGCCTTTTTAGCTACCGGTAATTACATAGTAAGTTACAATACCACCTCTAACCCGAATCCAACGGTTTGTCCTTCCAGCAGCACCCTTAGTATTCCGGTTACCAATACCATTACCCCTCAGATTAGCCAAGTGCCTCCGTTTTGCAACAATGCGGCGCCCTTTACCATGACTGTAAATCCTCCTGGAGGAACCTGGCTGAATGCCGCAATTAACCCAACAAGTGGTTTGGTTACCCCCTCCTTGGCCATCCCTAGCAATAGTTTGGTTGGATATTCGGTAACCATTGGCCCCTGTCAAAACATCGGTGCTACCATTATTTATCCTTCTGAATTTAATTCAGCATCAATTAGCGGCACAGTTCCAAACCTCTGTGTAAACAGCAACCCTTTTAATTTGATGAACATTGTTCAATTTACCGCCAATGGCACCTGGAGTGGTCCTGGTGTAACCAACAACGTATACATTCCAACCGGAATGCCCACCAATACCTATACCTTAATTTACACGCGGGTATCAACGCCCAATACCACTTTGTGTCCAGATACCCGAACCATTGCAATAGATGTGTACAATCCTCCCGTACCAAATATCGTTATGGCCGGTCCGTTTTGTTCTAAAAATGGAGCGGTTCAAATGTCGGTGTCTCCCAATACCGGAACCTGGACCTCAAGCTCGTATTTAAGTAACTCCGGAATTTTAACGCCCTCCCTTTGCAGCGTTGGGCAAAACGCCATCCAATACGTAATTGGAACCAATACCTGTTTTGCTTCCAATACCAAATATATTAGCATAGAGGCCTTTGTATCAGCTGCTATTAACGGTAAAGTTCCAGACCAGTGCAATACCAATGCTGCTCTTAATTTACAACCAATTGCTGCCAATCCCGGCGGAGTATGGTCCGGACCCGGAATTACAGGCAGTAACTTTATTCCAAATTCTACCGGATCGGGAAGTTTTATACTTAATTATAACACTGCCTCCTCACCCAGTGGGTTGTGTCCAGATCATTCAACCGTTGCGGTTAATGTATTTTCTTTAGCAAATCCGGCCGTAACTCAAATTGGTCCATTCTGTAATACCGCAGGTCCGGTACAAATTCAAGTGTCACCGGTAGGCGGGTTTTTTGGTGGCGCCAATAACTCGGCTGTAACCAATAAAGGACTTTTTCATCCCGGTCAGGCCGTGATTGGAAACAATGTCGTTAACTACAGCATTACGGCTGGACCTTGTGTAGCATATGCTCAAAGCACCATTAGTATTGAAGGATTTGTTTCTGCAGATTTATCTAAATATCCCGAAAAAAACATTTATTGTCAAAAATCCGATTTGCCTTTTAATCTTAACCAATATGTAAAAAATATTGGAGGCAATTGGTTTGGTCCAGGATTAATGGGTTCTGTGTTCGATCCCGAAAAAGCAAACATAGGCCGTAATATTTTAATTTACCAAACCCATTCCATGCCCACGGCCTCCTTGTGTCCGGATACTACCGCTTTGGTAATTCGAGTGGCTCAAATTCCTACAATTAGCATTAGTACAAACAAAACCGAAGGTTGCGTGCCCTTAGAGGTTTCACTTTCAACACCAAATAACAGCGGAGGTTCGGGGCTTTGGTACCTTGGCGATGGTAGCGAACCGATAACGGATTTAGACATTGTTCACACCTATACCGCCCCCGGAAGTTATACGGCCACGTATCGGTATACCAGTATTGATGGCTGTGTTGCTCCAACCACGAGCGTATCCACCGCAATTAATGTATTTGAAAAACCAAAACCGAATTTCACATTCCCTGATGAAATTTTAATTTCCGATGCAGCGGTACAAATGAGCAATTTAACAACCATTTTAAGTCACAATAAGTATTTGTGGACCGTACTGGGACTTGCCGATACCTTTAAAACCGTTCATCCGGTAATTACCTTCCCAAAAATTGGTCGCTACGAAATTCAATTGACGGCCGAAACTATTAAAGGTTGTAAAAATACGATTTCAAAATATCTCGAGGTCCGTAATGATTTTAATGTGTTTGTGCCCAACACCTTTACTCCGAACGAAGACGATTTAAACGATGTGTTTAAGCCCGTGTTCAGTAGCTACGGTCTTGACTCTAAAACCTATGAATTGGAAATTTTTGATCGCTGGGGTCAATCCTTATTCCGATCCAAAGATCCTCAAACCGGTTGGGACGGAACCATTAAAGGTGAATTTGCCAAAGAGGGAGTTTACGTGTA
>CAWUNH010000165.1:0-4055 GCA_963923435.1 uncultured bacterium | reverse complement strand
TTTTATGTATTCGCGTGCCGAGCAGTTAAATCGAAACACCCGCATTTTAGTTAATTACATCCATCCATTGGCGGCCGGCATAATTGCCGAATGGATTATTGAATACGATTTTAAACTTAAAATAAAAAAAGAACGCCGAAGTCGAATGGGCGATTACCGTCCAGCTTTGGAATACCGCAACCATGTAATTACCATCAATCGTAATTTAAATCCACATGCCTTTTTAATTACTTTGGTACATGAAGTTGCGCACTTAAAAACCTTTATAACTCATGGAGCCTCGGTGTTACCGCATGGCATTGAATGGAAAGCCTGTTTTTCAGAACTTATGCGTTTTTTTATGCATCAAGATGTTTTTCCTCCCGACGTATTGTACGCCTTAAACCGCTATATTAAAAATCCCGCAGCCTCCTCCTGCAGCGACCTAACCTTACACAAAGTTCTTTATTCCTATAATAAAGAATCCAGTGGCTACTTACTGGACAGTTTACCCGAAGGAACCCTGTTTTATACAAAATCGCAACATGCCTTTATAAAAGGTCCGCTTCAGCGAACACGCTTTTTGTGTAAAGAGCAAGCCGGTCGTCGAAGCTATTTGTTTCCAGCCGGATACGAAGTGTTTTTAAAATAAAAAAGCCGCAACATGAGTTGCGGCTTTTTACAAAGCAAGAATTTAATTACTCAATAATCAGTTTTTTGGTGGAAATTTGATTTCCAGATTGTACTTGTACTAAATAAATTCCCTCCTTTAAGCCTTGGATATCCATGGCTAAAGTTTCAACATTAGAATTTACATTGTACGAGCGAACCGTTTGTCCAATCAAATTTAAAAGGCTTACCTGAGAAGCGCCCTCTGCTTTAACAGTAACATACACCATTCCTTGAGCAGGATTTGGAAACACTTCGAAATTTTGAAGTGCCGTGTTTTGAATGCCGGTAGTGCTGGTAGGTGTGCCGGTTGGCATAATTAATTCTACGGTAGAATAAAAGTGCTGGTTGGGTGATAATTCATCCAGTGGCACGCTGTTGGACACCGTCATAGGAACTCTTACTGTATAGGACGATGCAGCAGAATTGGTAGTTACAGCACATTTTGGTGAAACATAATTTAAAAAGGCCGCACTTTGAACCCGTGGATGACCGCCGGTTGTGGGTTTTGTTATGTTTACCTCCAAGGTGTGAACACGCGCTGCTGGCTGAAATGAAGTTGCAGGGGCACCTACTTCTAATACACGGGCCTTAATATCTGGAATATGATTCCATTTACGACCCTGATTGGTAAAGTTGGTATCCGACTCTGTCCAGGTATAAACGATATGACTTCCGTTGGTTGTACGGCTGAGTTGGATACGGGCATCTACACTAATTTTACTGCCCGCGTTGTCTAACCAAGGATTATCGGCATAACCGTTATCGCCTGTAGCGTTGCCTGGACTTTCAGAAGACATGGAGTCTACTACCATTACATCCCATCCAGAAGCTGTTTCTGTAAAATCATAGATGTAGGGACGGGCTCCGGGCTGATGCGGAAATGAATACGATTCGTTGTCAAAATTGTTGTAGTTCCAGGTATAGCCCACTGAATCAACGTGAGCGCGTGCCGTACCTACGATGGTACTCACCAGGTGCAATTTGTCGTTTTTATCTACAATAGCATCGCAGCCTTCTCCGTGATTAAAAAACGGAATTGTTACCAAAGTATTGTTAGTTGCAAAAATAGCATCAGTTACCACCGACATATTGGGTGCTGCAAAATTAATGCGAGGCATTAAACTCCAGCTTTGTCCCCCATTGGTGGTTTTGTAAATTACCGGTTGATATCCGCGGTTTGCAGCAACGGTTGAGTTAATTACACCAATAAACCATACATAACCCACAGTTCCGGCTTCGTTCCAAGCCATATGCGGATATCCTCCGTAAACCATTTTAGCTCCGGTATTGGCATTTACGTATAAGGCTGGAATGATAGAATCTCCGGTCCAGTTGAACACACCCGAAGTAAAAGTGCCTTTCATGACTCTTGCCCCACGCCATGCATACGTAGCGTTGGTTGTTCCGTTTACATCGTTTACAATGGTACCGATAGAACGTACCAAACCGTCTGATGTAGAAGTAAAATCATAGCGCGGAAAGTCCACTTTTCCAGAGGCAGGATACGGTGGGGTGCTGGGCCAAAATTGTTGTGCATTGGGAGCGGCACTGGGTGTATTGTTATAACTTCCCAATTGCTTGCTGGCTGCCCATGATCCCAACCATCCGCTTCCTCCGGTAACAGGACCTGTACCTACGATGTAGGCATTTGCAATATTGGTGTTTCCGGGAGGATTGTAAATACCCCCTTGAGGATAACGTCCCAAATTGGTTCCGCTGGCCCAAATACAGGTTGAATCCCAGGTTTGACCAAAGTTGGAAGATACCATGCTAACAATTGAGCCGGAATTGCCATTGGCTGATACCTGGTAGCTAGGCGATTTACGGTGAATAAAGGTAACCGCATTTAAATCTTTATTGTATTGGAGTGGCTTGGAGTGGCTCACCAACATACCATAGGCATTCATTGAAGCACTAAAGGCCTGCCAGGTGGTTGCGGCCGATTTGCCCTGAATTGAATTTTGTGCTCCATTTTGCGAACGGGAAGGACGTGTTTTTTCTTCAACACGTTCGAACATTTCATAACGTTTGGCCAAACGCGATGCCATGTCAACAATAGTTGCCTGTTCGGGAACACGAGGTTGTTGCGCAAAAACACCGCAGGTTGTGAGCAGTGCCGATGCAATTAGTAATTGTTTTTTCATCTCGCTTTTTATTATAGTTTATATGCACTAAGTTAGTTAAAGAGTTTTAATTTTCAAACAAAAAAAAACCCGGAAATTTCCGGGTTTTTTTATGGTTGTAAGAAATTATTTTCCTTTGTTAACCGCACCTGCTAATTCAGCACCTGCTTTAAACTTTACAACTTTTTTAGCTGCAATTTTAATTTCTTTTCCGGTTTTTGGATTGCGTCCTTTACGAGCATTGCGTTTAGCAACGGAAAAAGAACCAAATCCTACCAAGCCAATACGATCGCCTTTTTTTAAGGCTTTGTGAATGCTTTCAATGGTAGCGTCCAATGCACGGCCGGAATCCGCTTTTGACATTTTGGTGCTAGATGCAATAGCATCAATTAATTCTGCTTTGTTCATGTTAATTGTTTTTAAGGTTATACATTTATTTGAATGCAATATTACGTCTCAATCGTACGCCTGTCAATAGTTTTATGGGGATATAGGCGTTTTTTGTTGAAAAATAAGGGTTTTGTTAATAAATTGTTCTGTAAAGCCCGACCATTGGGCTATTCGAGCACTTCATGCAATTGGTATGGAAGCTCCGTTGCATATCCGTTACAAAAATCTTGAGCGCTCATGCAACGTTTTCCCTCGGGTTGTAGGTCTAAAACTTCAATCCACCCGTTACCGGTTGCTACCAATAAACTATGCTGAAAGGGCATCATATGACCAGGAGGCCTTTTAAAATCCGGTTGATTTATTGCCGCTTGAGCATTTATTATTTTAAGCTGCCTCCGTTGATGTTGCGAGTTTATAAAAAAGGTAATGGCTCCCGGGTAAGGGCTTAGGCCGCGAATTTTATTTACTAAGTTTTGGCAGGTTTCGCTCCACTTTAAAATAAAATCATTTTTAAAAAGTTTTGGTGCCTGCGTAGCTTCTGCAGCGTCTTGTTCAAAATACGGCAGCTGTTTTGGATCCTGAAAGGTTTGCATCAACCGAATTCCTTTTATTAGCAATTCACAACCCAATGCCTTTAATTGTTCGTGTAAATGACCGGCATTCCAATGCGCTGAAATAGCCAAAGCGTTTTGCAACAATACAACACCGGTATCAATTTCGTGTGAAATTTTAAACATGGTTACTCCGGTGTGGGTTGCTCCGTTTATTAGCGCCCATTGTATAGGAGCTGCACCGCGCAGTTTGGGAAGGAGAGAGGCATGTATATTATAAGTCCCCCAAACCGGAATACGCCACACAACTTCGGGTACTGTCTCTTATACACATCTCCGA
>CAWUNH010000164.1:0-4059 GCA_963923435.1 uncultured bacterium | reverse complement strand
ATTCCTCTACGTCTCGTGGGCTCGGAGATGTGTATAAGAGACAGATTGAATATCGCCTGGACCGGTTCCAATCCATAGGTTGGTTTGTTTAAAGGCTAATAGTCCGGTTTTCCAAAAATAATATCGTATCCAAATTGAATGCCCGTTAACGTCCTTATTTAATTGAAGGTCATTGATTTCTCGAAGTAATTCGTAGCAGCGTTTTAAAATTGGTATCCAGTTGCGCTCTTGTTGAAAGTGATACCCTGATTTTATATTACCAAGGTCTATGCTTGATAAATGGGAAACACCTGCAGAATCTTTTAATTCCTGCATTGAAGCCAAATATCGAATCAAAACCTCGTATCGATTTAAATTATGAGCCGGACTAAAGGAAAAGGTATCATCCGGACAACGGGCGTTCCATGATTTTTTCAACTCCTCCATTTGAATGTTTTGATATATAAACACACCGCCCTCCGCATCGGAACCCGGAGCAAAATGAATCAAAGGTCTTCCGGATCGAGATTTACTATGTATTTTATTGGCTGCTACGGATTTTATTTTAAAGTATCGAAAATACATCCAGCTTATGGTTCCAAGGGATGCGGTTAAAAGTGTTGCAACAATCAATCCTAACAACCACTTCCATTTAGGATTGTACGATTTGTGAAAGATTAAAACTGGTATTGCAAAAATCAACATAAGCATTGCGCTAAATTCTCCACTAAAAAAAACGATGCTTGAAAGCAATATTAATCCTACTGCAAAAATGTTATCTGATTTAGTTTTGCTAGACTGATGCCATAAATACAACAATAAGAAAAACCCCAAAACCTGGTATTGTGAAAAACGAATGTGACTCATAAATCGGGACAAACTCCGGGCATCCCAAAATCCTGTTTTATAAAGCTGGTAACCTAATCCGTAAATAAAGCTTAACAAAACACCCGTTAAAAATACCTGAATAATCCGTTTAAAAAAACCTGCATCGAAGGGCTCTGATGTCATGTAAATTAAGGCCCAGGATACTAAAGGCAGTTGAATTTTAACCTGTTGCAGGGCAATAAGCGAATCCTCAGAATAAAATACGCCGGCCCATAACCAAAACCAGTACGCCATAATAAACCATATCCAGGGTTGTTTTTTAAACCGTTGCCATTTTAATTGAAACTGTCCTTCGAATAACCAGTTTAAACCAAGCAGAATTTGTGGCAAACTGGTCGTGATGGCCCCAAACATAATACCAAATGCAAAACACAAGGTACCCAGCTGAAATACTTTTTTATGAATTACGCTGCGGTTCAATAAAATTACAACGAATGTAAATTTAAATTAGTATTTAATTTCCGAAGTCTGAGTAAAATTTAATTCTTAAAATGCGAATTTCCTCTTCGGTAAAGTCGTTTTCACCCAATTCTTTGAGTGCTGCAGCAAGGTCGTCGCTGGAACTCGATTTAAAATATTCTAAAATTTCGTCGGCTTTTTCAGCATCTATATTCTGCTGAATGTAATAGTCTAAATTAACTTTCGTGCCAGAAAACACAATTGTTTCAATTTCGGTTAGTAAATCCGAAACCGTCATGTTTTTGCTTCGGGCCATGTCTTGTAAATTTACTTTCCGGTCTATGCTTTGAATTATAAACACTTTTAAGCCGGATTTATTGATTACCGAACGTATGACCATGTCCATGGGGCGTTCAATTTCATGCGTTTCTACATAGTCTTTAATTAACTCAATAAAGGGTTTGCCAAACTTGGTTGCTTTTCCGGAACCAACACCGCCAATTTTAGTAAGTTCCTGGATGGTTAGAGGGTACTGAATGGACATTTCTTCAAGAGAAGGCTCTTGAAAAATTACATACGGAGGCAATCCTTTACTTTTAGCTGTTTTACGTAACAAATCCTTTAACATTCCAAAGAGTTGTGAATCGGCAGCAAGGGGCGCGCCGTTGCGTCCGGAGGCAATGATATCGTCATCGTCTTCATCGGCATCGGCATGCTCGTAATTATGGTCTCGGGTTAGTAAAATGCTTACCGGTTTTTTTAAAAAGTCAATCCCTGAAGTGCTTAATTTTAATACTCCGTAGCGTTCTATATCTTTAATAATATATCCGTACACTTGGGCCTGGCGTATGACAGCCTGCCAAAATCGTTCGTCTTTATCTTCTTCAACACCCTCTCCCCATATTTTTAATTCATGGTGTTTATAGGATTTGGTTACGGATGAACTCTGGCCCATTAATACATTTACAACGTCTTTAAGCTTGTGCTTTTCTTTGATGTCTTTTACGCACTTTAAAACCAGCTGTAAATCTGATTTTCCTTCAAATTTTTTTCGCGGATGCCGACAGTTATCGCACATGCTATGACAGGACCGCTCATCAAAGCCTTCTCCAAAGTAATGAAGTAAAAATTTTCGCCGACACGTGCTGGTTTCGGCAAAGGAGGCTGTTTCTGCAAGCATCTGTTTGCCAATTTCCTGCTCTGCTACCGGCTTGTCTTTCATAAATTTTTCAAGCTTGGCAATATCGTCGTAACTGTAAAACGTAACGCAAATGCCTTCACCCCCATCGCGACCCGCACGGCCGGTTTCCTGATAATACCCCTCCAGCGATTTTGGAATATCGTGATGCACCACAAAACGCACATCGGGCTTGTCTATTCCCATTCCAAAAGCAATGGTGGCTACAATCACCTGCAATTCTTCCATTAAAAATCGATCCTGCGTACGGGCACGTTCTTTGGCATCCAATCCGGCGTGATAGGGCGCGGCTTTAATACCATTTACTTTCAGGGCTTCTGCTATTTCTTCAACTTTTTTTCGGCTTAAACAATAAATAATTCCACTTTTGCCCGAATGTTGTTTTACAAATTTTATAACTTCTTTTATAACCTGTTGTTTGGGTCTGATTTCGTAAAATAAATTTTCTCTGTTAAAGGACGACTTAAAAACCTGGGCTTTAAGCATGCCTAAATTTTTTTGAATGTCTTGCTGTACTTTAGGTGTAGCAGTTGCCGTAAGGGCCATAACAGGCACATTGCCTACGGCCTCTATAATTGGGCGTAGCTTACGGTATTCCGGCCTAAAATCATGGCCCCATTCGGAAATACAGTGCGCTTCGTCAATTGCAAAAAAAGAAATTTTAAATTCTTTAAAAAAAGCTATGTTGTCCTCTTTGGTGAGCGTTTCGGGTGCAACATACAGCAATTTTGTTTTTCCTGCCCTAACGTCTTTTTTTACCTGAATAATTTCGGCTTTTGCCAATGAAGAGTTTAAAAAATGGGCTATCCCCTGCTCCTGACTAAAGCCCCGAATAGCATCCACCTGATTTTTCATCAATGCAATGAGCGGTGAAACAACAATGGCTGTACCCTCACTCATAATAGCGGGTAACTGATAACAGAGGCTTTTTCCACCTCCTGTAGGCATGATTACAAATGCATCCAGTCCTTGTAATATGTTTAATATAATCTGATCCTGTTGACCTTTAAATGCATTAAAGCCAAAAAAACTCTTGAGGGTTTTAAGAAGTTCTTTTTTGTCTGCCATGAATATTTATTTTAAAAAAGTCAAGTATTAAATATAAATGCTTTTTTAATTCAGCAAACAAAAAAAATAAAAAAATTATAAGCCCGAACGAAGCCGTTTATGGCTTAAAAAAATTATCAAAACTCCTACCCCGTGGTGTACCAGGGCTATTTTAAACGAATATCCCGTAAACCAGTTTCCTATTAACCCCAGACACTCAGTAAAAAATATAAAAAGGTTTATGTACGCGCCCCACCATCGCAAAAACCAAATTCCTGCTACAGACAATACTTCCAGAGCCAAATACAAATTAAATCCAAATGCAATCCAGAGTGAGGCCTTGCGAACTTCGGGTGAAAACATGACCGGAGCATGAATTAGAGAGAGCATTAAGGCCAAAACACACCAAAGAGATATTATCCAGCCCCGTTTCATGCGGCTACACGAATTGCATCAACAGGATCCATTTGTGCCGCGTGGTAAGCCGGTAAAAATCCGCTTAATAATCCAACCAAGGCCGAAATGGAAAGTGCGAGCTGGGTATTGGA
>CAWUNH010000163.1:0-4068 GCA_963923435.1 uncultured bacterium | reverse complement strand
AACAAATGGCTCTTAAACCTTTTAAAAAAGCCTCCTCCGTTAAAACCGAACCCCTGTGCCACGAACTTGAGCTTTTTTTTAAAAAAGATGAACCTTTTAAATCTGCATTTTATAAACTGACTCCTGGGCGGCAGCGGGCTTACCATTTATTTTACAACAGTGCCAAACAGTCCAACACCCGTAACCAACGAATTTTAAAAACCAGGTCTGCAATTATGCAGGGACTCGGCATTCACGATGGCTACCGAAATGCCAAATCTTAATTAAAGCGATTTTACCCGAATACCTTTTGCAACAAATCGGTATTGTGTTTCGGGAGTTTTAATTTTATTGATTTCAGCCTTGCTTTTTCCGGCATCTTGCGCATAATGTTGCAAATCGGCAACCGAAACCGTTTTAATATAAACCTTGCCAAAGGCTTCAATTTGTTTTCCAATAATGGCAATGGGTACAAAAAATGCATAATCCTGCATTTTCATCATCAGTTCCTGTTGATTCGGAAGCTCTAGGGTTAGCCAGCAACCTTTACTGGAACAGGCATCCTTAACCTTACCGGTTAAAATTATTTCAAGCGTATCTTTTGAATCGGAGGGAAGACGTTTTACCAGATCCTCACTGGACAGCATTGGCAACGCAGCAGGATTTGGAATGGTACTTCCGTAGGAATCTCCGGGATTGGCAGCACCCTTGGGGGGCTGGGCCTTAAGCACGTTATAACCGGATAGTATTAGAAAGGCTAAAATGAATTTCATAGTCAAAAATACTTATTAATAATATACCGGACGCCGTACCCCGCTAATGTGTTTACTAAACCGAATAACCTGACGGGTATAGCCGTACTCGTTATCGTACCAAACGTATAATACCGTACTTTTTTGGTCGGGAGACACAATGGTTGCCTGACTGTCAAAAACACTCGAACAGGGATTACCAATAATGTCGGCACTGACCAGTTCATTGCTAAATGAATACTGAATTTGTTCAACCAAACTGCCTTCCATGGCATATTTGTGCACGACTGCATTAACCCGGTCGCGGTCCACCAGTGTTTTTAAATTTAAATTTAAAATGGCTAAACTCACATTGGGGGTAGGTACCCGCACCGAATTGGCCGTAAATTTTCCGCTTAAATGAGGCAGCACTTTTTTAAGGGCACTTTCAGCTCCGGTTTCGGTAATTACCATATTTAATGCAGCCGATCTGCCACGGCGGTATTTTTTATGATAATTGTCCAGTAGGTTTTGATCGTTGGTGTAAGAATGCACCGTTTCGATGTGTCCTTTTTCGATTCCTAAATCTTTATCTATGGCATACAAAATAGGCATGATGGCATTGGTTGTACAACTTGCAGCTGAAAAAATGCGTTGTGTGGCGGTATTGACCGTTTCGTGATTAATGCCGTGAACCACATTGGGAACCTCACCTTTAGCGGGTGCCGTTAATAATACCTTATCCACTCCCTTGGCTTTTAAATGACGGCTTAATTCTTTATCGTCGCGAAAAACCCCGGTATTGTCAATAACCAATGCATCGTGTATACCATAAGCCGTATAATCCGGATCTTCCGGGTTACGGGCATCAATCATATGAACCGTATGACCGTTTATAATAAGGGCTTTATTTTCTAAATCTTCGATAATGGTACCGGGGAAAGGTCCGTGAACCGAATCGGTACGTAACAAATCGGCCCGTTTTACAATTTCTTTAGCCTCGTTGCCACGGGTAACAATAGCCCGAAGTCGGAGTTGTTCGCCTTTACCCGCCTGAGCAATAAGTTCGCGTGCAGCCAAACGACCGATGCGTCCAAAACCATACAATACCACATCTTTGGGCTGAATTTGAACGCCTGAGGCTATTACCGGGCTAAGCTTTTGGCTGACAAATTCGCTGACCGATTTAAACGAGGCAGATTCGTTGTGCCATTCAAAGGCCAGTTTACCAATATCAATTCGGCTGGGACCCAGAGTAGATTCTAAAATTGCAGCGGCAATGGCTACCGTATCGGAGAGCGTAATGGGTTTTTTTACAATGTGGTGGGCGTATTGATGCAGGTTTAAAATTTCACTGGTACTTCGATCTACCAATTGGTTTCGAAATAAAACCAATTCTATGGATTTTTCAAACCAAAGCCGTCCGGTAATTTGCAAGAGGTTTAAAGCCGCCTTTTCCTGTTCTATCCATTGACCTAACTGATTTTGATACGTTTCGTGTTTTGACGCCATAGTGTAAAATTTTTCGCAAAATTATTAATTATGAATGACCTGATTGCACGTGTTGATAATATTGCAATACTTCCATATCCTAACGCTGGTAGAATGATACTGTAGGAAGTTTGAATGTACGCTGGGTTAAATGCCCGTATTTATACGTACTTTTGCGGCATGTCGCGTTTGGTAGCCATTGTGGGACGTCCCAATGTAGGAAAATCAACTTTGTTTAACCGTTTAACCGAAACCCGTGAGGCCATTGTTGATGAAACGGCCGGTGTTACCCGAGACCGCCATTACGGATGGGCCGAATGGCAAGGCGAACGGTTCAGCCTGATTGACACCGGTGGCTACATTCAGGGATCTGAAGACCGATACGAAGAAGAAATTCAAAAACAAGTATTGCTCGCCATTGAAGAGGCCGCTACCGTGCTTTTGGTAGTGGATGTTCAAGAAGGCTTAAACGAATTTGATAAAACCGTTGCCCAGCTGATTCGAAAATACCGCAAAACGGCCCTTATTTGCGCCAATAAATCGGATAATCACGAACTGGCCGCCTATTCTGCCGAATTTTACCAGTTGGGCCTGGGAGAGGTGTTTCCCCTTTCGGCCATTAGCGGTGCCGGAACCGGCGAACTGCTGGATGCACTAACGCGTTTATTACCCGATGTGCCGCTGGCCGAAAACGATGCACTACCGCGAATTGCCATTGTTGGCCGACCCAATGTGGGTAAATCTTCATTAACCAATGCTTTGCTGGGTGAAGAACGAAGCATTGTTACCCCTCTGGCCGGTACCACCAGAGACAGCCTGCATACCCGATTTAACAAATTTGGACACGATTTTTGGCTCATCGATACTGCGGGCATGCGAAAAAAATCTAAGGTTAACGAAGATTTGGAGTTTTATTCGGTAATGCGCAGCATAAAAGCCATTGAAACCTCCGATGTATGCATTTTAATGTTGGATGCTCAAAGCGGAATTGAAGCCCAGGATCTAAGCATACTTAGTTTAATTGAACAAAATCGCAAAGGACTGATTATTGCCGTTAACAAGTGGGACCTCATTGAAAAAAACACCCAAACCGCTCTCGAATTTGAGGAACGCATTCGCGAAAGAACCGCACCATTTAGAGACATCCCTATTGTGTTTATTTCGGTACTGGATAAGCAACGCCTGCTTAAAACGGTAGAAACCGCCCTGCACGTATACACCTGTTTAAAACAAGAAATTCCTACGCGAAAACTCAACGACCTATTACTTCCTATCATTGAACAGCGGCCTCCCCAAAGCCATAAAGGCAAACACGTTAAAATTAAATTTATTACCCAAATTAAAGGCGAGGCCTTGTTTTTGTTTTTTTGCAACTTGCCTCAATATGTTAACGAATCGTACAAACGGTTTCTCGAAAATCAAATCCGCGAACATTTCGATTTTTCGGGGGTTCCGGTGATTGTTAGCATGCGTAAAAAAAGTTAAAAACCTTTTGCTGGGTTTTTTGTTTAATCATTTGTGAGAAATTACCATCAAACTTTTTTTACATTTGAATCATGAACGTTGACCAAGGTTCTGATTTTACACCCGGTCCCCTGCTTGCGGGCATTCAAACGCCCAAGGACCTAAAAAACCTTTCCGTTAAACAATTGGTCGCCCTGAGCGATGAACTGCGTCAGTACATCATTGATTTAGTATCGCAAAAAGGAGGGCATTTTGGTGCATCTCTGGGGGTTGTTGAATTGACGGTTGCCCTGCATTACGTATTTAATACCCCCGTAGATCAGCTGGTTTGGGATGTGGGGCACCAGGCATACGGCCATAAAATATTAACCGAACGGCGCGACCGTTTTCATACCAACCGTAT
>CAWUNH010000162.1:0-4132 GCA_963923435.1 uncultured bacterium | reverse complement strand
CTCGGAGATGTGTATAAGAGACAGCTACGGCACCTACCGCAATAATGCTGTCTGCATCGGCAGGAACCGAAATGTATTTCCAAGGACCATTTCCTTCATTACCGGCTGCATTTATTACCAAAATTCCTTTGCGTGCAGCCATGGTGGCGGCCCGGCTCATGGGAGCCGTTCGACCGTTTAAATCGGCGTAGCGATGGTTTTGTTGCGGATCGTCAAACTCCGTATAGCCCAGGGAGGTTGTTATGATATCCACACCCACACTATCCGCGTATTCTGCTGCACGAATCCAATGATATTCCTCCAAGAGGGTTTCACTTGCTCCGTCTTCGGTATTAAACAGCCAATACTGTGCTTTTGGAGCCGTTCCTAAAACCGTTTCAGGTAAATTACCGGCCAAACACGAAAGCACCATGGTTCCGTGAGAACCACCTTTAAATACGTTGGTTTCTCCAGAAACAAAATTGTAGGTTCCCTTTAACCGTTTTTCTAAAAGTAAAGAATCAAAAACCGCATTTTGAAGAACGCCTATAAATCCAACATCCATAACCGCAATGCGCATGTTTTGCCCCCTGAAATTATGTTCGTGTAAACAATGAACACCCAATTGCCGGAGCTGTGCCCTTGAATTACCGGAAGATTGCGTTTGAAATGATAGATGTGCCAAATGCAAAAATTTGGCAGGTATGTCCAAAACCTCTAAAATATGAGGTAAGGCCAAGAGTGAATCCCTGATCCAAAGCATCCGACCGGCATCCGAAACTTCCAATACCAAACCGTTGAGCCATTTTGATACGGTTTTAATTTTAAAGCCTTTTTTACAATCAAATTGTTTTAAATAACCTTCGTTTACAGGAATATCGGTGATGGAAACAGCAATTTTTTGACGATCACGGCGCTCCAGTGCAGGTTTTGTTAACCATTTTTCCGGCTGTTGCAAGGCGGTTTCCATAAAAGGTTTGTCTTTAAATCCAATCCAAATAAAACGGGACTGTGCCGCAATACTGAAGCCTAAAACCATTATAAAAAAGGATGTTCCGAGCGTACGCATGTTTCTTAAACGATAAATGTATTATTTGCGAATTAATTGCAAGCATTTAAAGGTATTAAATGATTCATTATTTTTATATTTGTTTATATCTCTATGAAAACCTTACGTTCCATTTATTCCATTTTTTTGTGGTTGACTTTATTTGCCATTCATGCACAACAAACCTCGCCCTGCGGAACCGGTTCTCCCGGAAATGCCTGGGATCGATGGTTCAGCGAACAGATCCAACGCTATATGGAGCAAGTACAATTGGGTAAATCCAGTATTGTAAGTTATACCATACCGGTGATTGTACACGTGGTTCACAACGGTGAGGCCTACGCCACCTACCCTAATATTGACTCTACTCAGGTATATTCTCAAATTCCGGTTCTTAATGCGGATTTTGGAGGTATTGGGGCAGGCATCGCCAATTGCCCTTCAAGCTTTTCAACCCGAATTGCAAATACCGGCATTACCTTTTGTTTAGCCACTAAAAATCCGGCCGGCGGAACACTCCTGGAACGGGGTATCGATCGTATCAACTGCCAACAACAAGGCTGGACCAGCCCTGCAACTGCTTCTTTAGATGTTAAAAACTATTTTAATTCGGTTATTATTCCTGGAAGCATTTGGGATCCTACCAAATACCTCAATATTTGGATCAGCGATAAAGTTACAGCCTATCCATTAACAGGTTTTGCCACCTACCCCGCCGGTACGGCATTAAATGGTCTTTTTGGGGCTAATTTAGGCAATACCACCAACGACGGTATTTGGGTTTGGACCAAAGCCTTTGGAACAATGGGCACGCTGATGTCTCCCTGGGATAAGGGACGAACCGCTACCCATGAAATCGGCCATTGGCTCGGTCTAAGGCACATTTGGGGAGATGGAAATTGCCTGTCGGATTATTGCAACGATACTCCAACATCCAACGGTCCCCACTACGGATGCGTGACTTCAACTCCTCCAGACTTGTGCGGTGTTAATCAGAGTCCAAATGGCGAAATGCCCATGAATTTCATGGACATGACCAACGATTTATGCCGTTACATGTTTACGATTGATCAAAACATTCGCATTCAAACGGCCATGAGCCAGTGCCCTAACCGAAACCTGCTGGGCACCCACGCTTTATGCAGTTTTGGTCCCAATGCAACCCCCGCCTCTTCAGCCATTGCCTCATTTAATATTGTGAATGCCCATTGTGTGGGCTTGCCCATTACACCCTTTAATGCTTCGTCCGGATTTCCATTTCCAACCTATGTCTGGAACGCTTCTCCGGCAGCCTCGTTCAGCCCGGCAACCACCGTTGCAAATCCAGCAATTAAATTTAATGCACCGGGGATTTACACAATTTCTGTAGTAGCTACCAACAGCGTAAATTCTTCAACCCACTCAATGGTAGTTAGCGTTTCCGGCACCTGCAATCCATTTAACCCTTGTTTAGACACACTGCGGATGATACGCAGTATTGATACATTGGTAACCCTTAAAGCACCAAACAGTACACAAGTGGCCGGTTGCCAAAGCGGCTATGCAGGTAATTTGGTAGGCAGTAATTGTTATCAGGACAAAGAATTTGCACAGTACTTCCCGCCCAGCAGTTATACTGCTACACCCTTTCCGCAGGTTAACAGTGTTATCATTTTATTTGACAGTGCGGGTACAAAAGCGCTTTCTGCAAACCCGCAAGTTATTTGTAAAATATACGGCGGCACGGTTGGTTCAGGTCCAGGAGCCGTTATAGGTCAAAGGCAAGATAGTTTGCGTAAAATTATTAATTCCGCTAACGTTACAAGTATTTCATATCTGGGCAACCCAAATATTGTTTATACCAATAAAAAAATTATTCCCTTCAAGTTTAATTTTGCAAGTCCGGTTATTGTAAATGCAAATTCCGGTTTTTATGCAGGTATTACCAATCCAATTGTAAATTTAGATTCTATTAAAATTTTTACAAACACCAAATTTAATCCTGCTTTGGATTCAAGTGCTTGGTTTTTATCTTCTACCAATACCTGGAGAACATACAAAACCCATCGTAAAATGAAAATTCAGATGGCGATTTTACCTCAAATTACCTGCAGTCCCGTTCTTGGATTACCCACTGAGCAATTATCCGAAGACGCCATGCAGATTTATCCCAATCCCAGCAAAGGTGTTTTTAATGTGTTAATTAGCCTTCCTAAAAAAGGACCGATTTACTTAAATGTGTTCAATAGCATGGGCGCATTGCTGAGTTCGTCGCAATTATCTGACACCGACACCGAATTAATGGAAATTAACTTAAGCCAACATCCCAAAGGTTTGTACATGATTCAGCTTCAAACGGAAAGCCAACGGATCATTAAACGCGTGTTGATTGATTAAGTCGTAAAATGCAACTTTACAGTATTCCTACCGGAAATTTTAAACTGGACGGAGGTGCTATGTTTGGCGTGGTACCCAAATCGATATGGCAAAAAACCAATCCTGCAGATGAAACCAATATGTGCAGCTGGGCCATGCGTTGTTTGTTAATAGAGTCTGGATCGAAGTTGATTTTAATAGACAACGGAATAGGTGATAAGCAAGATAAACGGTTTTTTTCGTACTACCATTTACACGGTTCGGACAACTTGGAAGATTCGCTGGCTAAATATGGTTTTACATCCGACGATGTTACCGATGTTTTGCTTACCCACTTGCATTTTGATCATTGCGGCGGCAGTATTGTAAAAGGCCCGCATTCGTCTACAGGAATACCCCGTTTTAAAAACGCACATTACCATTGCCATGAAAAACAATGGAACTGGGCAGTAAATCCAAATCCTCGAGAAAAAGCCAGTTTTTTAAAAGAAAACATACTGCCAATTCAGGAATCCGGTCAACTCAAATTTTTATCTCAAAGCGACCCCATTTTACCGGAATTAGAATGGATCGATGTATACGGCCACACCGAGGCGATGGTTTTACCACTTATTCCGTACCAAAACACCAAATTACTTTTTATGGCCGATTTGGTTCCCAGTATTGGCCATTTACCCATACCTTATGTAATGGGATACGACGTTCGACCGCTGGATACATTGGTCTGTCTCTTATACACATCTCCGAGCC
>CAWUNH010000161.1:0-4142 GCA_963923435.1 uncultured bacterium | reverse complement strand
AGCATTACAGGCACCAACGCCTTATGTTCGGGACAAAGTGTAACGCTTACAGCCAGTTTTCAGGGTGCCAACACGTTTACCTGGAGTACCAACAGCAATGCGAACAGTATAGTAGTAAGCCCAACCGTAAATACAACCTACAGTTTAAATGCTCAGAGTGCCCAGGGCTGTTCAGCGGCTACATCTACCTTAGCGGTAACGGTTAACAGCTTACCGGTAATTAGCATAACAGGGACCAACGCTTTGTGTACGGGTCAAACACTTACATTAAATGCAAATGGTGCCAGTACCTATACCTGGAACACGAACAGTAACGCAAACAGCATTGTGGTAACACCGACGTCAAACGTAAGCTACAGCTTAAACGGACGCAGTGCAGTAGGATGTGCTGGAAACACGGCAACACTGGCGGTAACGGTATACAGTTTACCCGTGTTGAGCATCAGTGGTAATGCGTTTATTTGTAATGGAAATACAACTACTCTAACGGTGAGTGGTGCCAACACGTATACCTGGAACACCAATGCAAACAGTAACAGCATTACGGTGAGCCCGACGGTTAATACGAGTTATACAACAACCGGTACGGATAATAACGGATGTGTTAACACAACTGTAAAAACGGTAACGGTAAATGCGATACCTCAGTTAAGCATTACAGGGTTAGCCGCTATTTGTTCTGGAGACAGTAAAACTCTTACGGTTTCTGGAGCGGGTACTTATACCTGGAGTACGGGATCAAACGGAACAAGTGTAGTAGTAACACCCACATTAAGTTCGGGGATGTATACATTAAGTGTATCGGGAACAAGCACAGCGGGTTGTACCGGTAACAAGACGGACTCGTTAATGGTTAATGCGATACCTCAGTTAACAATTAGCGGAGGCAGTTATGTATGTAACGGATACACATTAAATTTAAATGTAAACGGAGCCAGCACGTATACCTGGAGTACAGGATCTAACAGCGGCAGCATATCGGTAACGCCGAGTGTTAACACAACGTACAGTGTATCGGGAACAAGCACGGCGGGTTGTGTAGGCAGCAGTGTAAATCAGGTAACGGTAATATCGATACCAACAGTTGCGGTTAGCGGTAATACCACGGTATGTTTGGGAGAGAGCACAACATTAACGGTGAATGGCGCCAACACGTATACGTGGAGTTCAGGCGCAACGGGATCCTTAGTGGTGTTTACGCCAACCAGCACAAGCAGCTATACGGTAATAGGAGAGGTAGGAGCGGGATGTTCGGATACGACACAAACGGGCATTACGGTAAATCCATTACCGATGTTAACATTAACGCCTGTGTCGGCAACAATATGCGCAGGAGAGTCGTTGGTATTAAAAGCAGACGGAGCCTTAACGTACAGCTGGAATACCGGGTCGTCAACCTCGAGTATAAGCGTGTCACCGACGGTAACGAGCAGTTACAGTGTAACGGGAACCAATACGTTTAACTGCAGCAGTTCGATGAATGTACAGGTAACGGTATCGGAGTGCACGGGCATACGAGGTATTGCAGAAGGTCTGTTGGGATTGTATCCTAATCCGACAGAGGGTGTAGTGAATGTAAAAGGGATGAAATCGGGAATGGAATACAAGGTAAGCGATATGTTAGGACGCGAGATTATGCGCGGAGAAACGGAGCAGATTGATTTACGAAATCAGGCTAAGGGCATGTATTTGGTACAGCTGTTGTATCAGGGAGCAGTAGTATACCAGGGCCGTTTAATGAAACAGTAAACAAGGATAATAAAGGAACCAAAAAAAAGCCCGGTATTACCGGGCTTTTTGGTTTTAGGTACATTAATGATTAAAATTTAATTCGGAATACCAGGAACTGTATAACATGTAATTTTGTGCAATTCGTTCAATTTCACCGGTTTTTAAGGCCTCTGAAACCGGCTTAATTTTTTTGGCCGGTGTTCCTGCATAAATCCAACCCGATTCAACCAATGTGTGTTCAGTTACTACGGCTCCGGCGGCAATAATTGAATAGGGCTCAATACGACAGTAATCCATTACAATTGCTCCCATACCTATTAACACCTTAGATTCAATGGTACAACCGTGTACAATGGCCCGGTGTCCAATGGAAACATCATCTCCAATGCTTAAGGCAGCTTTTTGATACGTGCAGTGCAACATGGCATGATCCTGTATATTAACCCGGTTACCTATTCGAATGGCATTTACATCTCCCCGAATAACGGCATTAAACCATACACTGCAATGCGAACCGAGTTTTACATCGCCAATTATTACAGCATTTGGCGCCAAGAAACAATGTTCTCCGAGCTGGGGTGTTTTGTTACGTAATGGGTAAATGGGCATAATGTAATTATTTATAATTAAGATACCATTTAAAATGCTCAGAATGGATTTGTTCTTTATGTGTTTTTAAATAGTTTAAAAAGGCCTGTGCCACCGGAGAATGTTTTTTTCCCTTGGGCCAAATAATACACCAGGTTTTTTTTATGGGCATTCCCTTCACATTTAAGGGCTGTAATTCATTGTTTAATAGTTCATTTTTCAATCCAATAAGGGATATCAGCGAATAGCCCAGCCCAGCGAGCATTGCTTGTTTAATGGCTTCATTGGAGGTTAATTCCAGTTTTTTATTAACTGAAATATGTTTTTGTTCAATAAAACGCTCCATTAACTGACGGGTGCTGGAACCTTTTTCCCGATAAATTAAGGGCAGTTGGTTAAAATTAATTTTACCAAAAGCGTCTTCCGGAACTTTAACTCGACTGGGCCCCATAAAGTATAATTTATTTTGTATAAGTTCAATTTTTTCAACAAGCAAATTTTCCGGAAGCACTGAAACCAAAGCAAAATCTATCGAATTGGATTGTATTCGTTCAACCACTTTAGATTTATTTGAAACATCAAGTTCCAAATCAACCGTTTCGTTTTTTTTTAAAAAACCAGACAAATAAAAGGGCATTAGGTATTTTCCGGAGGATACCATGGCAATTTTAAGTTTTCCTATAAGCTGACCCTTATAAGCCTGTGTTTTATAATTAATGGCATATACCTGTTCGAGTATTTTTTTGGCAGCTTCTGCAATTTCTAAACCAAAGGGGGTAATGTAAATTTTTCGCCCAACAATTTCGGTAAGGGGCACATCAAACTGATCCTGAAAGTTTTTTAACTGAATGGAAACCGCAGGTTGTGTTAAATGTAATGCTTCGGATGCCAGGGTAACACTTTGGGTTTCGCATACCTTTAAAAAAATTTGAAGTTGATTGAGGGTATAATGCACAATGGTTAAACATAAATAAAATTTATTCAAAATAAAAATTAAATTATAATTATTTATAATAAAAAAATCCTCTCAAAAATTTGCAACAAGCCTTTTGATTGTTTTATAACAGCCTCATGCCAAATTACAGGCAGTGCATTGCGCCAAACGTTTGCAAATATAAACAGCCAAAAAAACGAAATTCAACAACCATTTAAGGAATGGTACATATTGCCCAAGCATTAAAAAAATTTTATGTTAATTATAACAAACATAAATTAAGACCAATACCCATTAACACGAATTTTGTAATGTTATGACACGAATTACAATTGCAAAAGGCGATGGCATTGGCCCGGAAATAATGGATGCTACACTAAAAATATTGTTTGCTGCGGGAGCTCAAATTGAAACCGATGAAATTGAAGTTGGAGAACAGGTGTATCGTTCTGGAAATACCGCAGGAATTGCTTCTTCATCCTGGGATATAATTCGCAAAAACAAAGTTTTTTTAAAAGCACCTATTACAACTCCGCAGGGAGGTGGCTATAAGAGTTTAAATGTAACAACCCGAAAATTTTTAGGATTATATGCCAACATTAGGCCTTGTATAAGTTTGCATCCCTATGTTAAAACCAAGCATCCTGTTATGGATGTAGTTATAATCCGAGAAAACGAAGAAGATTTATATGCCGGTATAGAACATCAACAAACCGATGAGGTGATTCAATGTTTAAAGCTAATAAGCCGGCCGGGTTGCGAAAAAATCATTCGTTACGCGTTTGAATACGCAAAACAGCAAAACCGAAAAAAAGTTACCTGTTTTACCAAAGACAATATCATGAAACAAACCGACGGATTGTTTCATAAAGTATTTGATGAAATTGCA
>CAWUNH010000160.1:0-4157 GCA_963923435.1 uncultured bacterium | reverse complement strand
TTCGAAACACTCAAAATAAAATGAATAAAAAGGTCTCCGGTTCACTGCCTTATTCCATTTTAAAATTAACAGGCCTTACCCTTTTTTTAATTGCTCTACTGCTTCCTTCCGGTTTGTATTTTTTATCTCAACAAACCAGATTGCTCATTCATCAAAACCGTGTACAGTTACAAATATCAAATCAAAAAGCCTGTAGCGTATTTACAATTAGCACATACGATTACAACAAGCTGTCGAATAAGCATGAAATATACTGGCAAGGAGACTGGTACGATGTTGTATCGGTTCAAAAATCTGCAAATCAAATGGTTTTACATTTGATAAAAGACTGCTGGGAAACGAAATTAAAAGAGGTCTTGTTTTGCTGGAACAGGCTTGAAAATTCTAATCACATGCATTCCCTGATGCAATGGTTTTTAGGCTGGAAAGCCCTGCATCAAGAAACAGGTAATTTAAACCATAACTATATTGTAAACACAAGCCACTACGGTGAACAACCATATTTCTTAAAAGAAGGACAGGAACTTCCAATAATAAAACCGCCCTGTTAAGCCGCAGTACGATTCAAAAATAAATTTTTATTGGAATGTGCCACCTGCCTGTTCCTTATTATTCAATTTTAAAAAATACAATTTTATGAAAACTATAGTTTATTTTATTTGCCTTTATTTGTTTTTTGTTTTTCCGCTCAAGGCTCAGCAAATACAATGCAGGGACTGGAGTCATCGCGACCCAATTCCAAATTTATGTATTAGCGACCGGCATCAACACCAAGTATATACCAATGCCCTTGGAATTGCCCAGATAAATGAGTTAAATCCCGAAGATTCTATTACGCTTAAAGGGTTGGGTTATGATGAAAGCCGAATGGCATTTCCAAAACGAGATACAACGGTAAGCCTGCAATTTAAAACCGTTCAGCTCGAAGAAATTGTTATGTCGGCCCACCGAATACCCGAACCCTGGTCGGACGTTCCGTATAAACTGGAATGCATTAAGCAACATTCTATAGAATTCACCAATACGCCCACAACAGCAGAACTGCTTCAAAATTCCGGAGCGGTATTTGTTCAAAAAAGCCAGTTGGGCGGCGGAAGTCCTGTTATTAGAGGATTTGAAGCCAACAAGTTGCTTATTGTTTTAGACGGAATTCGAATGAACAATGCAATTTACCGAAGCGGACATTTGCAAGACATTATCAGTTTGGATGCAAACATGCTGGAACGGGTAGAAGTTTTGTTTGGTCCCTCCTCAACTCTTTACGGAAGCGACGCATTGGGCGGCGTTATGCACCTTTTTACCAAAAAGCCTGTTTTTAGCACTGCCTCCAAGCATCGGATTAGCGGAAATGCATTTATGCGTTATGCTTCGGTAAACTCTGAAAATACAGCGCATGCAGATGTTTCGGTTGGAGGTCTACGATGGGCAACAATTACCAACCTAACCTATTCTAAATTTGGAGATTTAATGAGTGGAACCAATCTGCTCCCGGAAATGCCCAGCAGCTGGGACTGTAATTATTACAGCGAGCGTATACAAAACCGAGACACCCTGCTCATTAATCCGACCGCACAGCTCATGAAACGTTCGGGATATTCCCAAATTGATTTTATGCAACGCACCCAATTTAAATTTGGCAAAACCCTTCACGATTTTAATTTTCAATACAGCGAATCCAGTAACATCAACCGTTACGACCGATTATCTGAAATTACAACGGCCACTGCCCAGGTTTATAACCCAACAACCCAACAACTTGAAACCGTAAATAGGCTTAAATTTTCCGAATGGTATTACGGACCACAAAAACGTTTGTTGGCGGCATATACCGGACAATTGGATGCTTTGTGGAGGGCTTGCGATCACATGCGGTGGATTGTTTCGTATCAAAAAATAGATCAGGACCGAATTTCACGTTTGTTTCAAAATTCGGTTCGGACCACCCAAATGGAAGACGTACATGTTTATGCCCTTAATTTAGATTTAAATAAATTGCTTTACGGTCATCACGAATTACGTTACGGTTTGGAAATAACGGCCAATCAGGTGAATTCGAAAGCGCAGCAGTTAAATTTATCAAATTTTCAAACCCTTGCTGCCAAAACACGATACGGAGATTTGGGAAATAACCTGTTTACAGAAGGAATTTACCTTTCGCATGCCTGGGAAATTAGTCCGCAGTTTATTTTTAATGAAGGGCTGCGTTTTACGGCCAATCAGCTTTCTTCTCAATTTGGAGACACTGCGTTTTACCGTTCACCCTATAAAACCGTATCTCTGCAAAATCAGGCTTTATCCGGTAATATAGGTCTCACCTGGACCTCGGAAAACAAATATAAATGCGCGCTGCTGTTTTCTACCGGGTTTAGAAGTCCTAACATTGACGATATGTCAAAACTGTTTGAAAGCTCCAATAACGTTTTAATTGTACCCAATCCCAATCTTCAGCCTGAGCGGGTTTCCAATCTGGAATGCAATTTAAGTAAACGTATTGGCCATGTTTTTCGTTTCGATGCCTCGGCATATTATACAAAACTGTATCAGGTATTGGTAATGGCTCCCTATACTATAAACGGATCGGATTCTTTGTATTACAATGGCAGTTTTAAAAGTCTTCAAGCTTTGCAAAACAGAGACCGTGGCTACATTTATGGGGTATCGTTGGGATTCCAATATCAAATTAACACGTCTTTTTCAATGTTCGGACAGTACCATTATACTTACGGTCGTTACACCAATACGCAAACTAACACACTGCTGCCTTTAGATCATATACCGCCGGTATTTGGGCAGTGGGGGCTTCGTTTTCAACACATTCGAACGGAGGCCGAGGGTTTTGTTAGGTTTAACGGAGCCAAAGAGAGTGCTGATTACAGCCTTAGTGGAGAAGACAATGCATTTTATAGCGCCAACCCTAAAGATGGATATACGCCGGCCTGGTTTACTTTAAACCTGCGTTTTGGTTATAATTTTAGCGAAGGGTTCCGACTTAATGCTTCCTGCGAAAACATCAACGATTACCGATACCGTGTATTTGCAAGTGGCATTAATGCGCCGGGCCGAAACTTTATTGTTTCCCTGCGGTATAAGTTTTAATTTAAAACGACGTTTCGCTGTTTTTTAACAGGTTTAAAAACATTTCAAGGGCCTTGTATTTTCGGTCATCCAGACGGTACTCAATACGTTGCTTTAAATAGGTATGCAGCAGTTTATGTTCCGGGGAGGGTCGGGTTAAAATAGCGCGGTCTATGTTTGAAATTCCATAACTAAGGCAAGCCTCAAAAGCAGTTAAAAAGTCAGGATCCAGCGGTTTAAGACTAACCCATACCGCAAATACAAAAGGCAAACGGGTATGAATTTGCCATTGTTCCGATAAATCCAGTTCCAGCGGAAAATGTCCGTTCATGGAAAACGTACGGTCGCCAATAACAATACCGGCCTTGTTTCCGGATATATTTTTTTCGAATCCGGGCTGGGTTTCAATAAAAACCGGTTGAATGTTCCAGAGTGTTTTGCACAAGAGTTTAGCCAATGCTACAGATGTTGCAGACTGATAATCCAATAATAATTCGGTTATGTTTTGTAAAGGAACCTCGCTGTAGAGCTTAACGCTGTCAACCCGGCCGTTTGCAGAAATTCCAAAGGGGCTGCAAATGTGATAATTATTTAAGGCGCTTAATTGTCCAACGGGCAACAAGGCAAGGTCTGCAGCACCCTGCATTAAAGCATGGGCACACTTTCGGGGATAATACTGGTGTAGTTCGTAAGGCCATTGTAAGGGCTGGTGTTTAATAGCCCATTGAAAGGGCAGGGTATTGGTGTATTCCACCATTGCTATTTTAACCGGCGTTTTCAAAAGGGCCAAATTACAATATTGTTTGCTTCACATTTCAAATTGTATCTTTGTACCGTGAGCGACCGAAAATATCAATTGCGCGGAGTTTCTGCCGGAAAAGAGGATGTTCATAAGGCCATCGCAGGTTTGGACCGTGGCTTGTTTCCCCATGCCTTTTGTAAAATTATACCCGATTATTTAACCGGTAGTAAAGACCATGCATTGGTAATGCACGCCGATGGAGCCGGCACCAAATCATCTTTAGCATATGCCTATTGGAAAGAAACCGGTGATTTAAATGTATGGCGCGGCATTGCTCAGG
>CAWUNH010000159.1:0-4173 GCA_963923435.1 uncultured bacterium | reverse complement strand
AATAACTCAACGTTTAGCTGAGGTTTAAAGGTTTGCAAGGAACGGGTATTCAATTGGGTTAAACGATCGTTGGTTGCCAACATTAAGGTTCCTGGCATTAAGGACTTTATAGCATGCTCTGCATTAAGTCCAATTCCAACAAAACCATCTCTGAATTGAAACGATTCAAACTGAAGACTGTCCCCAGTTTTTTGGCTTTTTAGGTAAGCAAGTCCGTTTCGGGTTCCAACCCAAAAGCGATGGTCTGAATCGGTATACAAACTAATAATGTTAAGATTGGGAAGTCCGTTTAAATTATTATAACGCTTTATATTGGTTTTATTTTTTAATGCCCATAAGCCTTCTCCTTCGGTTCCAATCCAAAGGATATCGGGTGAATTTTTATGCAACGCCAATATGGGTGCTTGAAGGTTTAAGCAATCAAATTGAGTTAAACAAGTATGTTGCAAATTATACAGATGCCCTTGCTGAGTAGCAATCCAGAGTGCGTTGGAATCGGTTTGCAGTGCCGTTACAGGATCGCCTTTTAAAAGCTCAGAGGCCGGATGACGGTAAAATGTATCGTTTTGCCAATAAAATAAAGCGCCGTTTCGGGCTCCCATCCATACCCTTTTTTGAAAGGAATTGTAGGCCATGGTTTGAATTTGAGACAAAATTTGTGCCGAATCTATATAATGAAATACGCGGTTGCTTTGAAGTTTACTAATACCATGATCACTTGCAATAAAATGGTTGTAAGGGGTAGAAACAATGGCTTTTAATTCGGGGTTTAGCCAAGCTTGCTGCCATTTTAAAAGGGTAATTTTTTGGGAATCTATTTGAGAGAGTTCACCGGAATTACTAATGCATAATAGCGGGGATGTTGTATGGTTGGACATACCCCAAATGCGTTCTCCAATAGGAACGGAGGCATGGGTGATATGCCGGAATCGATGACCGCTGTATTTTGATAAATTGACCCGTGTCCCAAACCACAGCTCGTTTTGAGAATCTTGTAAAATGCTGTACACCGTATTATCACTGAGACCCTCTTTTTCGGTAAACAATTGATACCCGATAGAATCCAGTTTTAATATCCCAGAATCGGTGGCAATCCAATAGGTTTTTTGAACGTCCTGAAACACCCGATAAATCTTATTAAAATGAATGTCCGGTATTTTTATGTTTTGAATAAAGTCTCCTTGAATTTTAATTAACCCCTTTTCTGAGCTGTATGCCAGTACCTCCTGATTTGAATTAACAAAATGACCCTGAACCTGAATTCCCGTAAGACGGGTATCGTAGGTGTAAAATTTTCCTGCGTGATAAACCGCAAGTCCCCATTCGTTGCTTGTTATGAAAACCTGATTACGAAAGCCTGAAATTGAAGCTATAACGCTTGAACTAAACTGTGTAATGGCCTCAATACCCTTTGAATTCAGTTTATACAATCCTTTTTCGGTTCCAATCCAAATCGTAGAGTCGGCATCTTCGTAGAGGCATTTTACCGGTGGTAAATTAAAATCTGTGATTTTTAAAATTCCAAGTTGGTTGTTTTTTATCCACACCAAATGGCCCTCCTCGCTGCCACACCAAATATGTTGATTTCGATCCCTGATTAAACAGCGAATGTAATTGCCAGGTAAACCGGAATGGCGGTTGTAGTGATCGTAAAAAAAACCGTTAAAACGCACCAAACCCTCGTTCGTAGCCATCCAAACGGCTCGGTTTGAATCTTCTAGCAAATCGTATATTCGGTTATGTCTTAAACCCTGCTGTTTGCCGTAGCAGCAAAAAGATGCGCCGTTTTGATCCCGGGTATACGGAGGGTTTGCGGTTACGCGTTCAGGCTTTACATGATTGAGAATTTGAAAGGAACAGGCCATGGTACGGCTACTAACCTCAAGTAATTTTTGGGCTATAAACTGTTGGGGTTGAAGGATGACCCGTCCGGTTAAAGGCTGTAAGGGATAAGATTTAAGAGGCTTTAATTCATTTGAATGTGCTTGAACAGACAATGGTTTGCCGGTAGAATGTAAGGCAAAAATATTTTTTTGAACCTGCGCATGTAATTTGATTTTTTTTGAATTGGACTCCTGTATAGATGGTGAACAGGCCGAAACTAAACAGACTAAAATTCCAAAAATTAATCGAATCATGACATTATAAAATTCCATAGAGTAACCGACCGGTTACAAAATAAATTGTGATTCCAATAATGTCGTTTAAAGTTGTAACAAAGGGACCCGTAGCCAGTGCCGGATTAATTTTAAAACGGTTTAAGGAGAGGGGAACAAAGGTTCCTAAAACAGAGGCGCATAAAATTACCGTAAATAAGGAAATACTGACCGTTGCAGCCATATGCCAATCCTGAATAACAAAAGCATAACTCCAAATAAGCAAAGCGCAAATAGTTCCATTTAAAAAACCAACCCCCAGTTCTTTTACCAGTCGTGGCCATAGTGCATTTCCTATAATGGAACGGTTTGCGAGTCCTTGAACAATTATAGCGCTGCTTTGTACCCCCACGTTTCCTCCCATGGCTCCAATTAATGGAATAAAATACGCCATCTCGGGATGAATTCGAATTTGCGACTCATAGGAACCTATAATACGAGATCCAATAATTCCTCCGCACATGCCAACGAGCAACCAGGGTATGCGGGCGCGTGAATTTCTCCAAAAGCGGTCGTTTACATCAACATCGTCGGACAAACCACTTAATCGCTGTACCTGCTCATCTGCCGATTCTCGGATAACATCAACTACATCGTCAATGGTAATTCGACCAACAAGACGACCAATGGCATCAATCACCGGCAAAACAACCAAATCGTATTTTTGCATTAACTCGGCTACCTCTTCACTGTTAGCAGATACTTTAACGGATATAATATCCGGTTCGTAAATTTCCTGAACCCGCGCCATGGGATGTGCAATAATAAGGCGCTTTAAAGACAGCATGCCCCGTAAACGTCCCACTTCATCAACCACATAAACCGCGTACATAATATCAACATTTTCTGCCTGCTCACGAATTTGATGAATGCAATCCGAAACATGGTTGTTTGTGTATACCCTTACTAGCTCCTTAGCCATTAATGAACCTGCCGTGCCTTCGGTATAATTTATAAGTTCGGCAATGTCGCTGGCCTGAGATACATCTTCTATTTGAGATAAAACCTCCGATTGAATTTTTTCAGGCAACTCGGCAATCACATCTGCTGCATCATCGCTGTTCATATTATCTATTTGAGCCGCAATTTGCTTTGTGCTTAAACTGGATAATAAAATTTCACGACGCGCTTCGTCCAATTCGAGTATAACCTCAGAGGCCATATCCGGTGGAATGGATTTAAAAACAGTTAGCGCCTCTGCATCGTTTAACTCTTGTATAATTTGTGCAATGTCGGCCGGATACCACTCATTAAATGCCGATTTAATTTCTGTATCATGTCCTTGTGAAATAGCCTCACGAATACGATTCAAAAATTCGGTGGTAATTTCAGTTGGCATGACACCACAAAAGTACAAAGAAGACTTTGTAATTAAACGGTTATATCAAAAGCAATACTCCTATAATGGCTACTAATGCAGCAAGCAAGGAGTGAAACGTAATGGGTTCTTTATAAACCAAGCGGTTTATGGGTAAAATAACCAGTGGCAACAATGCAAATATAGCCTGAGCCACCGCGGCAGGAAGGTATTGTATTGCATACAATGAACAGGTAACTCCCGTAACGGGTCCCAGTAAGGTTCCCCAAACAATGGGTTGCACAACCCTGGACTGGTTTTTAAACACGGTTTTAAGCAGGTGTATTAGGTTGCTTTTTAATGCCAATAACACAAAACCGCCAACAAAGGCAACGGAAAGGCGAATCCATACAGCCTGCAAGGGTGGAATGGAATATTCTGTAAAGGCCCATTTGGAAAGCACTAAACCCAAACCCTGACAAAAAGCACCCAGAGTTCCCATGATCATCCCGTTAAGGTCGCGATGAAAACCAAATGCCTTTGCCTGCCGGGCATCCGACTTTGATTGACCGATCCATACAACCGCTGAAATAATAAGCAAAATTCCCGCATAGGCTCTTAAACTAAGGGTTTCGTTTAACAACCACCATGCGCAGATACCGGCTGAAACCGGTGCTAAACTGGTAAACAAACTTCCCAGTCGGGGTCCCAGTTTAACAA
>CAWUNH010000158.1:0-4174 GCA_963923435.1 uncultured bacterium | reverse complement strand
GGCGAAATATGGGATATTTAAAATCGCGTTTTTATAAAGAAAAAGGCTTTTCAAAACATTATCATTTGCTATCGGGAGACGATGACCTGTTTGTTAATTATGCTGCAAGTCATACAAAAATGGGAATTTACGCTGCCCCTGAGAGCATAACCTATTCAAAACCAAAAACTACATTTTGGCAATGGACCCTACAAAAAGCCAGACATTTAACCACCTCACCTTTATATTCCGCCAATTCAAAATTAAAACTCCTTTATCACTTTAGCTTACACTATGGATTTTATCTGTTGTTAATACTGATGTTGTGTTTTAAATCATTATTGTTATTGGGTATTGCCTTTTGGCTGCTTAAAAGCGTACTTCATTTTATTTTACTGCGCCAACCTACCAAAAAACTTTTAGAGTCCGATTTGGGGTTTACCTTTTTATTATTGGAGCCCTTGTGGCTGGTTTTGTTACCCTGGTTTAAACTGCACAGTTTAAGATTTAAATCAGAATTTTGGATGCGTTAATGGAAACACCCCTGCATTTTACCGACAAGGCAAAACGGGATATAACGCTTGTAATGGCCTGTAGAGCTGGAAAACAACAAGCTTTTACCGAACTACTAAGCCATTACCGCGAAAGTGTTTACTTTATGATGTTAAAACTGAGCCGAAACGAAACAGATGCCGAAGATTTAATGATGGAGGCTTTTGCACGCGCTTTTAAAAACATCGACTTGTACAAACCCGAATTTGCTTTTAGTACCTGGCTGTTTAAAATTGCCACGAACAATGCCCTTGATTTTCTTAGAAAGAAAAAATTACGCCAAAATATTTCCCTAGATTCAGAACAAAATTCTGTAAAATATACCGGAGAAGCTTTAAACCCCGAATTAAAACTAATTGATAAAGAACGGCGGTCGGAATTAATTGCAATATTTCATTGTTAAAACCGCGCTATCAAAAGATTATTGAATTGTATTATTTTGAAGATATGAGTCAGGATGAGCTTTCCAAAACCCTGGGAATTTCCATTTCGGCTGTTAAAGTTCAACTTTTTAGAGCCCGAAATTTATTATCCGAATTAATGAAAGGCACTTTATGAATCTTTTAAACGCCCATTTTGCTACCTTTTTAAATACCGAAAAAATGAAGCAGCTGGAACGCTTTTCAAAACTACTGGTAGAATGGAATCAACAGGTAAATCTTATTTCCAGAAAAGACGAAACTCACATTTGGCTTCATCATATTTGGCATTCGCTATCCATTGCATGTTTTTATCCGTTTCAATCGGGTGATGTTATTCTGGATGTAGGAACAGGTGGAGGTTTTCCGGGCCTTCCTCTGGCCATTGCATTTCCCGAATGCCGTTTTATTTTAACAGATAGTATTGAAAAAAAAATACAGGTAGTGTCCCATTTAACCCAAAGCCTGGGATTAAAAAACGTACAAACAGTTAGAAGCCGAATTGAAGATTGCTCCTCCTCTGCTCATTGGATCATCAGCAGGGCTGTTACCCAGTTTCCAAAATTTATGAGCTGGTTAAAACCCCAGCACTTGACTACATCCAATCCATCCTATGGCGGAATCTTGTATTTAAAGGGAGGTGATTTGGTAAACGATTTGGAAAACTGGTATCCTGCCTGTACAATTCATCCTCTACAAGCGGTTTTAAAAGACGCTTTTTTTGAGGAAAAAAAACTTATTTATTTGCCCGCAAAAAACATCCGCTTTAAACCTTATGCTGTGCCCAATGGGCTAAGGCCATAGCATACCCTTCCAGTCCAAAACCACTAATGGTTCCGCGGCAGCAAGCGGCGCTTTTTAAAACGTGCCGCTCCGGTTCACGCGAAAAAACATGGGTAATATGAACTTCAATAAAAGGTGTTTTTACTGCTTTCAGAGCATCTGCAATGGCAAGTGATGTGTGCGCGTATGCGCCCGGATTAAGTATGCCGGCATCGCAGTCTTGAGCCGATTGAATATAGTTAACCAATTCTCCTTCCACATTACTTTGAAAATAACTTAATTCAATTTCTGGAAAACGATTTTGGAGTACTTTAAAAAAATCATTCCAGGTTTGATGTCCGTATAATTGGGGTTCACGAATTCCCAGCAGATTTAAATTCGGGCCGTTAATAATAACTACCTTCATGCATCAAAAGTACAATTTTGAAATCAAGTAGCATTACGCCGGAACTTTTAAAAGACCAGTTTAAAAGCTATTTACTGCTTGAAAAGTCGCTGTCTTTAAATTCTGCCCATGCCTACCTCCAAGATTTAGATAAACTCATTCAGTTTTATGAACCCCAGCCTTTTAATCCGGCAACGGTATCGGTTCAGGAATTGCGTCGGTTTGCAACCTGGGTAGCAGAACTGGGTGTTGCCCCGGCCTCACAGGCCCGAATTATTTCTGGAATTCGAACGTTTTTTGATTTTCAAGTTCAACAACAGGTTAACACCCACAATCCGGCGGAAAGCTTAGAGAGTCCTAAATTGCCGCGCTTGCTACCAGAAGTATTAAGTGTTGAGGAAATCGATGCGCTCATGCAAGCAATTCCTTTAAATACAGCCGATGGTGTACGAAACCGCAGTATTTTAGAAACTCTATACAGTTGCGGACTTCGGGTCAGTGAGGTCATTCAGTTAAAACAATCCCAGTTGTTTTTAAACGAATCGTACATTAAAGTTATTGGAAAAGGAAATAAAGAGCGATTAATTCCCATCGGACAACCTGCCATTAAAAGTATTCTCCGGTACACCACAGAAATTAGAAATCAGTTAAAACCCCTTCCTCAATTTGTCGATTTTTTATACCTCAACCGCCTTCAAAAACCATTGAGCAGAGTTATGGTGTTTTATGTAATTAAAAAAGCGGCATCTGTGGCCGGCATCCCTAAAACCATCAGTCCTCATACCCTGCGGCATTCTTTTGCCACCCATTTGATAGAAGGCGGTGCGCATTTACGTGCAGTGCAGGACATGCTGGGGCATGAAAGCATAACCACTACCGAATTGTACACGCACTTAGACCGTCAATTTGTACGAGAAAATGTATTAAGTTTCCACCCTCGAAATAAAAATAAGTACCTTTAACCGTACTTATGAAAGTGCGTATACCCCACTCCACGCTTTTAAAAGCGTTTCGTTTGATGTGTACTGCCAAGCACATGTCGGAATTGTTTGAAGCTCAAAAAGAAACCACTTCAAAATACGTTCATGCCACATCCAGAGGACATGAAGCCATTCAAATTGCTTTAGGAATGCAATTGCTGCCGCAGGATTATGCAAGTTTATATTATCGGGACGACAGTGTTTTATTATCCATTGGAATGGAACCCTACGAACTTATGCTGCAGCTTTTGGCAAAATCCGAAGACCCCTTTTCGGGTGGACGAACCTATTATTCCCATCCCAGTCTTCGCCGTCCCGACATGCCTAAAATTCCTCACCAGTCCAGTGCTACGGGCATGCAGGCCATTCCCACTACCGGTATTGCCATGGGTTTACAGTATAAAGCGCAATTGGGAATTTCAATAGGCGAACCCGCCGGCATCGCTGTTTGTTCTCTTGGAGATGCCAGCTGTACCGAAGGAGAAGTTTCAGAAGCGTTTCATATGGCCAGCTTAAAACAGCTTCCCATTTTGTATTTGGTTCAGGATAACGAATGGGACATTAGTGCACATGCCCGTGAAATTCGTTCACAGTCGGTATACGAAAGTATGCAAGGATATCCGGGGATTTATACCGAAACCATCGACGGCAGTGATTTTATTGGATCTTATAACGTTTTAAAAAAATGCATCGATCGGGTTCGTACCGAACGCAGGCCCGTTTTGCTGCATGCACGGGTTCCGCTTTTAAATCATCACACCAGCGGAGTTCGTAAGGAATGGTACCGGGATGACTTGGAAGCCGCTTTAAAGCGCGATCCCTTTCCAAAATTATACCAACAGCTTTTACTGGCCGGTATTTCGGCAGCAGAATTAATTCAAATTGAAAACGAAACCCGCGATCGGGTTGCCTCTGATTATCAAAGGGCTCTGTCCGCCGCAGATCCCGAACCCAGCGATTTATACACACACGAATTTGCCCCTACCAGCATTATTCAGGAATCGGGGTCCCGCCATCCTTTAGGAAAATCTCCCACCGTTATGGTAGACAGTGCCTTGTTTGCCATTCGCGAATTA
>CAWUNH010000157.1:0-4208 GCA_963923435.1 uncultured bacterium | reverse complement strand
GGTGTCGCTGGACAATGCAGGACCCTGGGCTTCGGCATTAACCACCATGGTTCTGAACTTAAAAATTTTAAATGATTTTCCTTTCCAGCCCACACGTTCTTGTAAAAAAAACACCGGTCCGCGAGAGCTTAATTTTACCAACAGGCAAAGTAAGGCATAAAGCCAGGAAAAACCAATTAAAACCAAAATCGAGAGGCTAACATCCATAAAGCGTTTTATGGAAACTTGCCAAACCGGTAAAATATGATTTTGAATTTCAATGAGGGGCGTTCCTAAAATACTGTTCATTTTAACCTGTCCGCTTAATATATCGTACATGTCAGGAATAATTTTTATAATTAAGCCCATACCGGACAAACTGTTAACAATGTCTTTAAGGTATTCGTGTTCCCAGCTTTCAAGGGCAATAATAATTTCTTCGGCCTCGTAGGTTTCAATTATGGTTTTAATTTGATGGTATTCGCCCAGGTGTTTGAGTTGGGTTTTAAGCTGTTCGGAATGCCCGTTTTTACCTTCAATATGAACAAAGCCCACCAGCCGGTTACCGGCAGATTTAGGCAGGTTTTCAAGTTCCTTAAAAATTTGTAGTGCCTGGGCATTGCTGCCTATTAAAAGGGTGTTAAACCCTACTTTTCTGTTTTGAATGCGACGGTTCAGGTCGCTGGATAAAATAAAGCGCAACAAGGCCGTTATGGAAAAGTGGCAAAACAATAAATACAGGTACATTTTATAATACAGCTGATAGCGGGGAACCACATCGTCTAGCAGTGCAATAAAAAAAATACAGGTAACGCCCACGACCGTTTGTGAAAAGGTTTGTGCCAGTTCGTTAATTCTCGAACGCCGCAATACATCGTAATACTGGCCCCATAAAAAATACAAAAGCAGCCAGGCGAGCGGAATCAATGCAACGCTGTAGGCAAAGGTTTGATCCCAAACATGTGCGGGGGCTTCCGGGTAGGTAAGCACATCAACATGCGTTTTACGATAGCTGTTAAAAAGGGTCCATCCAGCTACCGCCCCAAGCCAGTCGGTTAATACATTTACCAGTGTTCTTGATTTACGGTATCTCATGAAATGAACACTAATTTGAGATTATCCAGTTTAAACCAAACCGGCGGATTTTCCGAATTTTTTAGCATTCTAAAATAAACCTTGTAAGTACTGCCTTTGGGTTCAGCATTAATGGTAGTTCCCAAGGCAATGTATATTTTATTCCATCCTGTTTTAGGATACAAACGCATGATTTCTTTTTCAAATCCGCTGGGGTTTACAAGTCCAATCTGCAATTCACTGCTGCACTGGTACTGAAGTTCTAAATATACATTGGAGGTGTTTAACGGTAAATTAAAAAAGGCACTCGATTCGAGTTGAGCAACCGTTGCATTGCTGTCCAAAAGGCAGTTTAGTCCGTTGCCCTCAAAGCCCGCAGGATCCAATCGGTAACCTACATCCGAGCGGTCTGCCCTGCGCAGGGTGCTTCCTAAACCATCGAAGGTTTCGGTCCAGGTATAGGTACAGGAACTTTTATACGAAAACTCCAGGGGCAACTGCAGGGTTTCTCCCAAAGCGGCAAAGGTATCTATATCAATGGGATTAAGCATAATGTAGGATGTGCGGGTATCCGAAATGCCGTTTTGCTTAATTCCGGCCAAAAGCGTGAGGGTGGAGGGTTGGGTTACAAACGTAACGGTGACTTTTGATCCCAGGGGATATACACCAATAAACTGGTAATTGTTATAAATCCAGAGGTCTGTAATTTTATAATCGCCTTTTGCATTGTTTAAATCTGATTTTACCGAAGCCGAATCGAACTGAATAAAAAATACATCCCGGTCGTTTTCGTATTTATCGCAGGCACAAAGTCCCCAACAACCTATACACAGATATAATAAAACGCGTTTCAAGGAAGGGCAAAGGTACACTATAATTAAAAAACGCAATTACAAGACCAATGGTATGCCTGTTAACAACTAAAATTTTTGTTGATAACGAGGCCTTAATAACATTGGTTCAGCCTTCATTAAATTGCTTGCCTTTAACCCGTTTGATTAACCCGAATTGAGCAAGGGCCTGTTCGTAACTCAAAGGGCCTGTACTACATCCCCAAGGGTTAGGGCTTTATTTTTATACCATGGAATCGTTGGTGCAGTTAAGCCCGGAAGACCTGTATGTATTTAAAGGCAAGCGCCAACGGTTGGTCAATGAATTACAAGCGCTCGGAATTTCCGATGCCCGTGTGCTACGGGCCATGAACACGGTTCCCCGGCATTTATTTTTTGATCCCCATACCGGCGTTTCAGCCCTGCTCGAGCATGCCTATGCCAACAAGGCTTTGCCCATTGGTTCGGGACAAACCATTTCGCATCCGTATACGGTGGCGTTTCAAACCCAATCGCTGCAGCTGGAACCGGGACAACAGGTTTTGGAAATTGGAACGGGCTGTGGTTATCAAACGGCCGTTTTATTAGAAATGGGCGTTAAAGTATTCAGCATTGAGCGTCAAAAAAAATTAATCGATGCAACGCGCCAATGGTTGCCCCGCCTGGGCTATACCAAGGCCAAACTTTTTTACGGCGACGGTTATGCGGGCCTGCCTGCCTTTGCCCCTTTTGACCGAATCATTGTTACTGCCGCCGCCCCGCAGCTTCCTAAAATACTTTTAAAGCAGTTAAAAATTGGAGGCCACATGATTATACCCATTGGCTCGGACCATGTTCAGGTAATGCACCTTTATACACGCCTTTCCGAATCCCGCATTCAGGGAAAAACCCTGGGTAAATTTAATTTTGTTCCCATGTTGCAGCATAAAGCCACAGACTAATTCATGAATTTAATCGTTTGTATTGTATGAAAATCCGTATCCTCTTTTTTGCCCTGGCATGCTTTAAGGGCTCCTTGTTTTTTTCTCAGTCCCCTGTAACTGTTATCGACAGCAGCAACATTCCAAGCAAATCTTGGGCCTTGGGCATTAATCCCTTAAGCTTGTTTGCCGATGCTCAATTTGAACTTTCCGATGTAACGCAAAGCATCGGCGGACGTTATTTTGTAAATCCCCACCAAGCCCTGCGCTTTGGATTAAGTTTGGGTTTTAACCGCCGAATGCATCAAATGGATTGTTTAGACCGTGCAGCGGCCGCCAATACCGTTGTTAGTTTTCCCTCGCCTGCCGTTCAAACCGAAAATACCTGGGCAAGGCAAACCCTTATGCTGGGGGGCAGTTTTGGAAAAGAGTACCGCTCCCATAACAGTAAAATACAAGGTATTTGGGGATGGGAAACGGCCTTTCGCTGGTCTAAACAGTCCGATCGCTTTACTTACGGAAATGCCTTAAATGCATCGGCAGCCGCTCCAGTTTATGTAGATACTACGGGCGATGCCATGCGCACTCCCGTTTGGGGCGAAGCCTTCAATGTTTCCGTTCAAAACATTCAAGGCGTTAACGGGTATGCCCGTTTGCTTGAGCGCCAGTCCGGTGGTCAATGGATGTTGGGCGGACGCCTGTTTGCAGGAATGGAGTATTTTATTAAACCGGCCCTTAGTTTGGGGGCCGAGCTGGGCTGGGGTGCCATGCTGGTGTGGCAAAACCGGGGTTCAGGCAAATGGGAATCTATAGGACAATCCAATACCCAAGGTTCTTCGGAATTACGGGTTGGCACAAGTCTGCTGGAAGAAGAGGGCTATTTGGACCTGCGTGCCAATACCCTGGGCAGTTTTAATACCCAGGGGTTTAATGGCATTTTACGATTAACCGTTTATTTTAATAGGTTTTAAGGGTTTTACTCTTTAACAAAGCGGTAATTTAAACCGGTTTGAGGCTGGCAAAGGGTGTAAATACCACTTGCCCAGTTTTCGAGCGGTATGGTAAATTCCGATTCATTAAGCAGGATTTCGTACACCTGGCGGCCCTGGGCATCCAATACAATAAGTTTGCTGCCCTTTGTTGCATTGCTTACATGTAATTGTGTTTGGGCCGGGTTGGGCTGAATGTTAATGGATGATGAGTTTGAAGATTCTTTAAGTCCCACGCCATTGCCGGTGTAGAGGGCTGTAATTTCTTGTTGGGTTAAGGCGCGATTCCAAATACCGATGTCGTCGAGGGTACCATAAAAAGATGAACTTGTTCCATATGTATTGCCAATTTTAGTTATAATTCCGGTATTATTTATAGGGGCTATCACGTTTGAGACATTTCCATAGTTTACTAC
>CAWUNH010000156.1:0-4218 GCA_963923435.1 uncultured bacterium | reverse complement strand
GTAGTGTTTAAAACCTGTTGGATGTGGTGCAAGCCGTTATGACCGCCGTCGCTGCCTTTAGGCCCCAAGCGAAGCGTGCCAAAAGGCAGGGCCAGTTCATCCACAATTACTAAAATGTGTTCTGTTTTAATGCTTTCTTTTTGCATCCAGTACTGAACGGCGGTTCCGCTCAGGTTCATGAACGTTGAAGGTTTTAATATTGTTAAAGATCTTCCTTTATATTGGCAGGAGGCCATACTGCCGTGCCGAACTTCATTAAAGCGACCGTTAAGTTTTAAACATAATGCGTCGGCAATTAAAAAACCAATGTTGTGACGGGTGTCTTGGTATTCAATACCCGGATTACCGAGGCCAACAATCAGGTAACGGTTCATACATTTTTAAATTGCGGAGCCTGGCCGATTTTAATATTAAACCGTATGCAATTCCAGTAATCTTTTCCATAAGAAACTAAAATTTCTTCTCCCGCACGAATAACCCGATTGGAAACTATGTAACAGCGTACACCGTAAATAATATAACTGGAATTGTTTTTTAACATCTTGTTTTTACGGAATCCTACGGCATCGTTGGCATAACGGGCTTTATACTGAGGGGTTGAATAGGCATCGATGCAGCGATTGCGATGTACGAATAAAAGATATCCGTCTTTATGCTCTTTAACCCTTTGCCGATAGGCTTTCCATCGGATAATTTCGCCGCGGTATTCAATAATTTTTTTGCCTTTTGGAATTTCTTTAGTGGTAAACAAACCTTTTCCGGCGCCCGGAATGCGTGATTTTTTTACAATCAGTGCCATGCTCTAAAAATACAGATTCAATTGAATTTTGTAATTCAAATAAACCTGAAGTTCTTAATTGTTATTCATAAACCGGGATTTACCGGTTTGCAACCACTGTGTAATATTATAGGTATTTAGCCGCTCTTGTTCAACGGTCCAAACGGCATCTGTATACGATTCCATTTCAAGGAGGTCGTGGGTACTGAAAATAATTGTGCGGTTATAAATCCGGCATGCCTTTTGTATTAGTAAAAAAAAGCTCTTTTTGGCAAAAACATCCAAATACAAGGTAGGTTCATCCATAATGACATATGGGGTGTTTTGTATAAATGCCCGAGCTATTAATGCTTTTTGGTACCAGCCATCACTCAAACGGGACAAGGGCTCATTTAAAACCTGATGTAACTGAAAATCCTCTAAAATGCTTTGATACAAGGGGTCTTTAGTTCCAAGCAAGGTTCGGTTGAGCGGATTGATATGAATTAAATCCTTTACGGTCAATCCAAACCCTATGGCTGGCAAGGTTTTAAAAAAAGACAAACAGGCGGCTCGCTCGGGTAATGAATACGTATGCAAGGATTTGGAATTAATAAAAACCGCGCCTTTTATGGGAGCTTGTAATCCCGAAAGAGTTTGTAAAAAAGTTGATTTTCCAGAACCGTTTTTTCCAACCAATGCAATGCACAATCCTAGTGGAATATGAAACTCCTCAAGCCGCAACAGGGGCTGAGCATGGGGATATCCCACCCATAGGTCCTTAATTTGCATCATGCCATAAAGTTTTTTTCTTTAATTATAGCCCACAAAACAATGGGTATTCCAAAACACGAACTTATGATGTTAATGGGCAGGGCCCTGGGTTTTAGCAGCTGCTGCGAAAGCAAATCCATGTGAAGCATTAGTATTGATCCCAGCAAGGCAACAAAAATAATCTGATATCCCATATGCGAAGTTTTAAACCAAATTCTTGATACTATGGGTAGGCTCATTCCTATAAACGCAATTGGACCGCAAAAGGCGGTTGTTAGTGCCGTTAGTAAGGAGGCAGAAAGCATAATTATTAAACGAATTTGGGTTAAATGCACTCCCATGCTTTGTGCATAGAGCGGTCCTAAGAGCAGGGACTGAATTTTGGCGTGTTGCCATACCACTCCAATAAGGCACATTATAACAACAAGGGCGTAGCCCAAAAGCTGGTAATGATCGAGGACGGGAATAAAACCCAGGTTCCAAAACCAAAAATTTTGCAGCTCCTGAGCCTGTGCAAATACCGCTAATAATCCCTCTGCAGCTCCTAAAAACTGAGAAATTAACACGCCGCACAACAATACCACTACTGGATTTTTAATTCGATGCGACAAAAACAACATTAAGCCCATAACCATTAGGCTTCCTGTAAGGGCTGCCGGAATAATTAATACGGAGGTCGGTTTTAACGAAAACCATACCGTGCTTCCCATCATAACCAATGCCACCATAACCGATGCGCCGGAACTTATTCCTAAAACGTAAGGACCCGCCATAGGATTGCGAAACAGCAATTGCAACAACAAACCACTAACCGGTAAAGACAAACCGCACAACAGGGCCGCCGCTGTACGGGGCAAACGAAAGGTATACAAAAGAGTTTTTAATGCCGATTGCGGATACTCTAATAAAAATTGGGGACCTGCCCATAAAAGGTGCAATACCACCGAAACGGCCAATAAGGCCAAAAGTGCTGCCAGAATTCGCTTTAGGGTTATGGACATTGCCTTTTTAAAGATATATAGTAATTGCAAGAGTTTAATCGTGAGGGGGCGTGAAAGAGGGTTGTTAAATCTCTTAACACCCGTTCCGGATGAAGTAAAGCCTCATCCCAATAAGCACTGTATCCATCTGCATTTCTTTTTTTATTAGGAATGTAAACAGCCCCTTTCCCAACGGCAGCTATTTTTTGTACCGGATTTGGATATCTCTGCAATTCGTTTAAACACTCCAATTCAAGGGGATTAATCCAAACATCGGCCCTTTGGGCTTCTGCACAAACATATTCCGTTGTAAATTCCAAACTGCCGGAATGCGCATCGGTCTTCCATAAATAATCGCCTCCGGCATCTTTTATAAGTTGTGCAGCAAAACTTTTACCGCCAGGAACAAGCCACTGACCATTGGCGTTCATTCCACTGCTTAATACGCGGGGTTTGGGAACTAGTTTTTGCGCCGAATCGGACAGGGATAAATACTGTTTTTGTGAGGCTTTAAGAGAATCTAAAGTTATTTTAGGAGTTCCAAAAAGTGCGGCCGCTGCAGCCAACCAGGAAGATCTACCCAAAGGATGGGACTCCAAATAATCGGCACATTGCCAAACCGCAATGCCGTGCTGTGCTAAAATAGCGTAAACCCTTTCCGAAATGGGTTCGTAGGACGAGGTAAGGATAAGCTGCGGCCGGGCCATGATAAGGGCTTCCAGTTGCGACTGCAAGGATCCGGGATACGATACTATATGCCCTTGCACATGCCCTTGCTTAATTTGGGCTTGGGTAGAATACTGAACATTATCAATGCCAATTAATGCTTCGCAGTGACCTACCTCGCAAATCCATGCGGCATAAACCGAACTTAACGCTATGATACGGGTAAGCGGCCATTGCAATATATGGGCTTCGGGATATAATTTGCGTCCCTGAACACTGTCTTTACATAAAATCCAGGTTTGTGAAGACAGATTAAAACGGCAAACCGTAAAATTTAAGCCCGTATCCAGTGAGAGCATGGTTGAATATTGTAAAAGATTTTTTGCCTGTTTTGTCGGAGTGTTTGGAACGCTGCAACGTGTTTGCATGCATAAAAAAATAAGTCCACTAAAAATAATAACCAGGCCACCTTTCATGTTTTATAAAGATACGGGACAATTCTAAAATTAATCCAAAGCCTAAGAACCTATGTGATTTATAATTTTAATCTATCAGAAATTAACCTTTAGCATTAGGCTGATTCAAAACCGTTAATTCTTTATACATGCATTTTACAAATATCCCTCAGGAACATTTATTGCATTGTTTGTTTTTATTTTTGGGTTTTTTAAATTTTAAATAAAATAGTCCGCCCAATGCGAGTAAAAACACTCCTAATTCAATTCCTTGATTCATGTTATTTGAGTTCTTGGGCTTGAATCAGGGACTCAAAGGGTCCCTCGTGTAACAACTGAATAGTGCAGGGCCGGAAAGCAGTTTCATCACAGGTATATATATTGGTAAATGTTTGCGGATTTAAATCAAATAGAGGAAACCAGGAACTTTGAATTTGTACCATTATGGAATGACCTTTTAAAAAAGTATGCGCCACATCCGGCAATTCATATTCCACCAAATTAACCGAATCGGTTTTCAAAGGAATGGGATTTGAAAAACTGGTTCTGTATTTTGCTGTCTCTTATACACATCTCCGAGCCCACG
>CAWUNH010000155.1:0-4225 GCA_963923435.1 uncultured bacterium | reverse complement strand
ATTCCACTAACCATACAGGTTTTTGAATTTAAAATTTCCCAATGCACAATAGTAAACGCAAGGGTTCCCATAAGCGCCCGGTTAAAGTATTTTTTTTGATAGTTTTGCAGCGTTGCCTGCCAGCCCAGAGTCATGCCCTTGCCGCTAACAAACCGGAGGCTGTCGTGATTCCAGTAATACTGCATAAATTCTTCAATGCGGCCCTCATTCCAGGCCTGCTGCTGAAGGTTGAGCGCGCTTTGCACCTCAAGCCTTACCCGGGGTTGCGCCTTGCAAACGACCAGAGATAAAAACACCAAAGATAAAATATAGTTCATTTGGCCTAAAATTAATACCTTTGTTTGGTTCTTTGTCAACACTTATTCAGAAAAGCAGAGGGATACGCCCTGTGAAGCTTTACCAACCCTAAACGCAGGTTTACGAAGGTGGTAATTCGTGCCATGTTAAACATGACAAAATAAGATTTTCACTTTTTATCTGAATGATCTGAAGCGGTGTTGTCGGTTTATTATACGATGAAAACACCTATTGCGCTCGATTTAGAGCAACGTATTTTGGTAATGGATGGGGCCATGGGCACCATGATTCAGCAGTACCGGCTGGGCGAATCGGATTACCGGGGCCAGCGCTTTGCAAATTGGCCCAGTCCATTAAAAGGAAACAACGACGTATTGTCCATTACGCAGCCCGATTGTATTGAGCACATTCATTATCAATATTTAGAGGCCGGCGCCGATATTATTGAAACCAATACCTTTAGCAGCACTTCGGTAGCTTTGGCCGACTACGGCATGGAGTCGCTGGCCTACGAGCTCAATGTTGCCTCGGCCCGGCTTGCCCAAAAAGCCGTTGCTCGCTACCGCACAACGCATTCGCAAGATCGGCGGCCTTTGTACGTTGCCGGCGCCATTGGTCCAACCAACAAGACCCTTTCGCTTTCGCCCAATGTTAACGATCCCGGCTACAGGGCCTTAAGTTTTGATGCTCTTAAGGCCGCTTACCAAACTCAAATTGAGGGTTTGTACGATGGGGGAGTTGATGTATTGCTTATTGAAACCGTTTTTGATACCCTTAACGCTAAGGCCGCCCTTATGGCTGCGCATGCAGTGGCGCAGCAACGAAAACAACCTTTGCCCATTATGGTATCGGGTACCATAACAGATGCCAGCGGGCGAACCCTTTCCGGCCAAACCGCCGAAGCCTTTTTATATTCTGTGGAGCATGCGCCCTTGTTAAGCATTGGATTTAACTGCGCCCTGGGCGCGGCTGAAATGCGGCCCTATTTAGAAGAGCTTTCTCAAAAGGCTCCGTTTTATATCAGCGCTTATCCAAATGCGGGTTTGCCCAACCAATTTGGAGCCTACGATCAGGACGCCCATCACATGGGGCATGAAATTGAACGGTTTTTAAAAGCCGGTTTTTTAAACATTGTGGGCGGTTGCTGCGGCACAACACCCGAACACATTCGCCGCATTGCAGAACTGGCTAAAACTTGCCAGCCGCGCAAATTGCCGGAATTAAATGCACTGTTTCACTTAAGCGGCCTGGAGGGCTTTACCCTTAGGCCCAACAGTAATTTTATGAATATAGGGGAGCGTTGCAATGTAACGGGCTCCAAACAATTTTTACGGCTTATTAAAGAATCGCGCTTTGAAGATGCTCTTGCTGTGGCGCGGGAACAGGTGGAGGGCGGAGCCCAGGCCCTGGATATTAATATGGACGAGGGCCTCATTGACAGTGCCGCCGCAATGACGCGGTTTTTACAATTGCTGGCCGCTGAGCCGGATATTGCCCGCATTCCGTTGGTTATTGACTCGTCTAAGTGGTCGGTGCTGGAGGCCGGATTAAAATGCGTGCAGGGCAAGGCCATTGTAAATTCCATTTCTCTTAAAGAAGGGGAGGACGTATTTATAGAACAGGCCCGTAGCATTGCAGCCTATGGAGCCGCTGTGGTTGTTATGGCCTTTGACGAGCAGGGGCAGGCCGATACTTTAAATCGGCGTATTGAAATTTGCCAACGCGCTTACCGCATATTAACTCAACAAATCCATTTTAAACCTCAGGATATAATTTTTGATCCCAATATTTTTCCTGTAGCTACCGGCATGGAAGAGCACCGCCGCAATGCGCTTGACTTTTTTGAAGCCACCGCCTGGATTAAATCTCATTTACCCCACGCAAAAGTAAGTGGCGGATTAAGCAATGTGTCTTTTTCTTTCAGGGGCAACGATCGGGTACGCGAGGCCATTCATTCGTGTTTTTTATACCATGCCATTGGTAAAGGAATGGACATGGGCATTGTTAATCCATCTCAATTGATTGTATACGATACCATTGAACCCGAATTGCGAGATCGGGTAGAGGACGTGTTGCTTAACCGAAGGGACGATGCCACCGAACGGCTGATTGAACTGGCCGAGGGTTTAAAAGGACATAAAACTGAAAAATTACAGGCCGATTTAGCCTGGCGCGAAGGCTCCTTACAGGAACGCATTACCCATGCCTTAATTAAAGGCATTACGGATTATATTGAAAGCGACATGGAGGAGGGGCGTGCCCTGTACGCCCGGCCCCTGGAACTAATCGAAGGTCCTTTAATGCAAGGAATGAATGTGGTGGGCGATTTGTTTGGTGCGGGAAAAATGTTTTTGCCTCAGGTAGTTAAAAGCGCCCGGGTTATGAAAAAAGCCGTTGCTTATTTAGAACCCTTTATTGAAGCCCAAAAAAGCAAGGGTGCGGGCCGCAGTCATCAGGGTAAAATTATTTTAGCTACCGTTAAAGGCGACGTACACGATATTGGAAAAAACATTGTTTCGGTGGTACTTGCCTGCAATAATTACGAAATTGTTGACCTGGGTGTTATGGTTAGCTGCGATGCCATTTTAGAATCGGCCCTAACCCACAAGGCAGATATTATTGGTTTAAGCGGATTAATTACCCCCTCATTAGACGAGATGATTTACGTAGCGCAAGAAATGGAGCGCCGTAATTTTAACCTCCCCCTCTTAATTGGGGGGGCAACCACCTCAAAGGTTCATACCGCTGTTAAAATTGCGCCCGCCTACCGGGGTCCGGTAATTCATGTAAACGATGCCAGCAAGTCGGTTCCGGTTGTGTCGGCGCTGCGCTCTAAAACGGGTTTTGAAGATTTTGTGAAGGCGCAAAAACAGGATCAGGCCCGCATTCGAAAACAATACGAAAACCGTCATACCGAAGCACAGAGTTTATCGATAGAGGCTGCCCGGCAAAACCCTTTTCCAATCGATTGGACGCACTATACGCCGCCAAAGCCAAAACAATTAGGGCTTGGCGCCTATGAACCAAATTGCATATCCGAATTGTATCCCTACATCGATTGGACTCCGTTTTTTCACAGCTGGGAGCTGCGCGGAAAGTATCCGGATATTTTAAACACCAGTTCGCAGGGTTTGGAGGCGCAAAAACTTTTTGCCGATGCCCAGCAAATGCTAAGCCGCATTGCCTCGGAAAAATGGTTGCGCGCGGTTAGTGTTTGGGGTTTGTTTAAGGCCTTTCAGGTAGATGGGGACGACATTCAGGTATACGATGCCAAAGAAACGCCTTTAATTAAATTGCATACCCTGCGCCAACAAGGACAAAAGGCTTTAGGACACTACAATGTTGCACTGGCCGATTTTATAAAGCCGGCATCCATTGGCGGAACCCCTGATGCCATTGGCATGTTTGCCCTTACCACCGGTATAGGCATGGATGCGCGGGTTAAAGAATTTGAGGCTCAGGGCGACGATTACAGCGCAATTTTATTAAAAGCCCTGGCCGACCGATTGGCCGAGGCCTTTGCCGAGTACCTGCACCTGAACATGCGGCGAACTTACTGGGGCTATGCCCCCGAGGAGGCCTTGGACGCCAAAAGCCTTATTGAAGAAACCTACCAGGGCATTCGTCCGGCACCCGGATATCCGGCGCAACCGGACCATACCGAAAAATTACAAATTTGGAAGCTGTTAAACGTTGAAGCCGCCACCGGTATACAACTTACCGAAACGGGCGCCATGTATCCAACGGCTTCGGTTTGCGGGCTTTATTTTTCGCATCCTCAAAGCCATTATTTTGCCTTGGGTAAAATTCAACGCGATCAGGTGGCCTCTTATGCCCAAAGAAAACAACAAAGTTTAGCAGAAACCGAACGCTGGTTAAAGCCTGTTTTAGCCTATGCTTAATTGTTTCGGGCTTTTGGAAATTGATT
>CAWUNH010000154.1:0-4230 GCA_963923435.1 uncultured bacterium | reverse complement strand
ATGTGTATAAGAGACAGATCCTGAAGTTCCTGAATTTCTTCGGTTGCTTTATTCCAGGCCGAAAGTTTTGAGTGCTCATTAAGGTTTGCAATAATGCGTTCGGTTTTTTCAATCAGTTGACGCTTACTGTTTAAATTAGCCAAAGCTTCTTCCTGTTTTTCCGAGTATAAGTTTTTTAGCCGGTTTTGTACCAACTGCAGGGCTTCATGGTATCTTGCCTTTAAATCCTCCCAAAGGTGCTGTTCAACCGGACCCAAGTCGTCCCATTCACTGCGGTAAATCTTTAACATACGTTCTGTCTCGCGGATTTGTTCGGAGTTTGCCAGAGCGTTTAATTTAATTATTAATTCGTTTTTTAATGTTTCATTTTTCTTTAAATCATGCGATTGCAGTGCTTTAAAAATTTTTAGGTTGTAATAAAAATCATCCAAAGCTTTTTGATACGCGGTTTGAATGTTCTTTTGGTCTTTTTGAGGAACGGGGCCCAATGCTTTCCATTGGGTTTGAATGTCTGAAAGCATCCGGGTGGCGGTTCCAATATTGTCACTGAGTTTTACCAGTTCATTAATTTTAAAAATTAATTCTTCTTTGCGTTTTAAATGCTGTTGTTCGTTTTGAGACTGAATGCGTTCTAGTTTTTTGCGTTGATTGGTTAGAGCATTTAATAAATCCTGTGTTTCTGTGCGTAAATTTGATTCGGGATCGGTTAATTCGTTTTCAAATAATTTAAGTTGCCGTTCGGATTGACGAATGTCTTTTATGTGTTCTGGATCGGAATGCGTGAGCAGCATGCGTGCTTTAGCCAATTCTTCAACAAGTAAGTTCATAGATTTCAAAAATATAAATAAAATGCTTACAAATTAACGGTGACACATGGGGGAATAGGGGCAATAAGTACATTGCGATGCATCGTCTGTTGCCACGTATTTAAAATCGGGAGACAAAATGCGTTTGCTGTAGTTAATTAATTCCTGTTCAAACGCATCTATTACCGCAGCGGTTGGACACCATTCCTTTTCATTTCCGAATTGAATGCCATGGAGGCTCATTTTTTTTATATTCAGTAAAGCCGGAAAAATAGAATCGGAATTCCAATGCATGGTTCGCGAAACAATCCATGAGTACCAAAGCAATTGAACGGTTTTTGAATGTTTGGTAGACTCAAAAAGTGCCTCCACGCTGCTTAATTTAATAGACTCGTTTACCGAGCTTTTGTAATCAATAATGCGGTAGCGATGGCCAATTTGATCAATTCGGTCAATACGTCCCATAAAATTTAAGGCTGGCGTTTCCGCATTTGCTGGAATGGTATAATTTAATGTGTGTTCTAAGGCTATAAATAAAAAAGGCTCTTTCTTTTTTTCAGATGCGCGTGCAGTTGCCTCGTCCCAGCGAAGTACTTCTTTAACATACATGCTTGCTACATCGAGCATGAGTTTGTTTTTACCGGTTGGTTTTTTTTGAATGGTGTTGTGTAAAACCTGTTCGCAAATTTGCAGCACACTGTCTTGAAGGTTTTGTAAATCGGAGGGAACCAGTAATTTATTAATTAATGGCCGGTAGAGTATTTCTAGGGCGTTATGAATCAGTGTGCCAAATTCTCCAGCATTGATATGATCGTCAAGTTCATCGGGTGGTTTTAATTCAAGTATGTACTGGTAGTAAAACCTTAGCGAGCAGGATTTTGACACATTCAATGCCGTTGAAGAAAACCCCCGTTTTGTCTGGTTTTTTTCGGAACGCAATGCAAAAAGGCTGTTCACGCGTTCTAAACTTAAGCTGGATTGAGGTCTTGTAAAGGTATTAGCGCTAAAACCGTTTAGGGAGGGCAGTTGATTAAGGCTGTAGCTGTTCCATTGAATTTTGGGATGATTTGAAAATTCCGATTCCATTTGGGTGAGACAGCGTGATTTTTCGCCCTTACCCAGCACGTCCTGTTCTGTGTCGTACATAAACACTGCTTTTTGGCAGCGGTGCAGTAAACGGTAGATGTAATACGCATAAACAGATTCGTGATCCTGGGGAAGCGGTAATTCAAAGGCATATTTTAAGTCGTAAGGAAAATATCCCACATGGGAGGCGGCTGGTACAATACCCTCGTTGGTATTTAAAACAATAAAGTGGGAAAAATCCAAACAGCGGCTCTCTAAAAGTCCTAATATTTGAATGCCGCGAACAGGTTCACCCTGAAGCGGGATTTTTAAATGTTGTAAAAACCGATCGGTATACAGTTTAAAACTGTTCCATGGCATTTCGGACTGGTATTCCGATAGGGTACGTTCCAACAATTCCAACTGAATTTTAAGTTCTTCAAGTGCGTGCGATTCCAAGTCTTGTTGCGCGTTAGAACAGGACTGCATCCAGTTTTTAAGAATTTTAAGGTAATCTAGAGGAAGACCTCCTGGTAACAAAAGGTTTTGCGTTTCGGTATTTTTAAACTGGCTGCATATCCATTCTTTGGTTAACACAAAAGATCCTTGCTTTTTAATTGATTTTAAAAGCGTTTCTGCCGGTTGCCCAATGCGGTTTAAATACGATTTAAACAGAGGATTGTGAATCAGTGAAATCAGTGCATCCATGCGAATACCTTGTTGCGATTTTCCCATCGACCACTGCATTTGAAACAATTGTTGAATACAGGCATAGGCAAAGGTTAATCGTAAGGGAAAACCCAACGATAAATTGACTGCCTGCCCGGACAAGGAGCGCAGCAAGGGCAATACCATTGATTCGTGGGGAAGAATGATTGCAATGGATTCTGCTGCAATGCCGGAACGGGTCCATTTTTGAATTATTTCTGCAGCGTGAAGTGCTTGACCCAGAGTGCCCGGAACCGCTACTGTGGTAATTTCTTTATTGTTTTCGGTTAAATTATACGACCACTCTTTAGGCTTCCAGTTTGGATAGCGTTTAAAAAGTGAGCGAAAAATCCGTCCGCTTTCATGAATATTAGAATTCATATAATAACTGTCCAAATCCCAATACCACATTAAATTTTGTTGGGTATTGGCAGATTGCAGTGTTTTAAGTTCGGCTTTTGAAAGTATTTGCCCGGCAATCACGCCAATGGGGGTTGTTATGGACAAAGCTTTTGTAGAGGCTTCTCTGGCAATGAAGCCAAGGTATCCTATTTTTTTATTTTTTAAAGATTGGGTATAGGCCAGGTACAAACTGTAAAATTCATTCATAAACTGAATGTATTGTTCCTGCCGGGGACTCAGCGGACTTTGATTTAAACTCCAGTGTTCGATTGTTTTGATATCCTGTAATTGGTTGTATAGTGCTTTGGGATCTGCTAATGCATAATCCAGCATGTTAAAGTCCTGAATGGCAATTTGCCCCCATTTGGTAAAGGATTCAAACGGTTCGGCCGATTGTTTTTTTAAATGGGTATATACCTGATACAGTTCTAAAATTTGTATATGCTCGGGAATTAAGTCTAAACCGCTGATATTGCAAAGCCATTCGGGCAAGGTTTGTATTTCAGGAATGAGGTAAGGGCTATAGCGGCTTTGATTTTTAAACAAATTTTTTAAGTACAATCCGGTTCGGTGGTTTGGAACCAATAGCAAGAGGGTATCGGGGAAATTTCCAAATTGCTCTAATACCGCTTCGGTTACCTGATTAAGAAAAGTATTAGTCTTCAATGTCGGTTTGTTTAGTTGAAATGTTATACGAATCTAAAATAGGTATATTTTTGCTTCATGCTGTTTGAAAACCCATTCATGTTATGGGCCTTACCCTTGGTTTTAATTCCCCTTGTGATTCACTGGATTAATGTCCGTAAAATTAAAACTGTACATTTTTCCGACAACCGGTTTATTCAATCGGTTTTAATTCAGCACAAACATAAAAACACGTTGCGTTACAAAATTATTTTAACCTTTCGTATGTTGCTTTTAAGCTGCATTATTCTTGCATTTTCAAAACCTGGATTTTACAAACCTAATAACCCGGCCCAGCATCTCATTATTTATTTGGATAATTCACAAAGTACCGGAAGGTTAAAATCAAACAGTACGGTGTTGTTTCATTTACAAAATCGATTAAAAACCTTATTGCGTAAACGTTCGCCGGAAACCCGCTGTATTTTGTTTACCAACGATTACCATCCCGAGTGGTTGGAAGGTGTTCGTCCGGCTACCTGTATAGAAAACATTCAAAATGTTACCTTAACAGACCATAATTTGAGCCTTCAGGAGGTTTTAAACCGGGTTCAGCAACGCATTA
>CAWUNH010000153.1:0-4236 GCA_963923435.1 uncultured bacterium | reverse complement strand
TGAGTTCCATGTTAATGAACAATCCGGGAGCAGCCTTACCGTTTATTGAACGATCTTTAAAATATTCCAAGGGCGATACCATGCCCGAACTCATTTTAAATGCAGCTAGAGCCTACCAAAGTCGAAAAATGTACAAGGAGGCCATTCAGTTTTATGAGCGTGCCGCGGGTTTTAAGGTTAAAGAAGATGCAAGCTCTATTACACCCTACATTCAAAAACAGATTCAAGACTGCCAGTATGCACTCAGCCACGGTACAGAAAAGGCTTACGAACATTATTTTGCTGTTAATTTAGGACGTAATGTTAATACAGATATGCCCGAATACCGGCCGGTTTTATTTGATAACGGAAAATCCATTTTATTTAATTCGCAACGAAAAGACAAGTCTAAAGAAAAATTTAACGCACAAGATTTTCACTATTACAGCAATGTCTATAAGACTCAGCTCGAACCAACGGGTTTAATGGCTTATCCCTCTTTAGTAAATTTGTCTGCCGTTGCAAGCGATTCAAAAAAATCACATAATACACCCGAATTTATTGCATTTGCAGGAAATTCCTTTGCTGCATTAAATAAAACCAAGCACATGTCAGAGGTCCGAGGCGCCTATTTAGATTCTGCCCTTATGGCTCTTAAAACATCAACGTTGACCAGTAACGAACAACTTCAGGATGTGTGGCTTTCGGAGGATGGAACCCTAATGGTATTTTCATCAAATAATTTAGGCGGAAACGGAGGATTTGATTTGTTTAAAACAGAAAAGAATGCTTTGGGAGAATGGGGACCTTATGAAAACTTGGGATCTCAAGTAAATTCATCCATGGACGAGCGCTATCCGTTTTTAAGTAACGACGGGCATTCTCTTTATTTTTCAAGTAATGGTTTTCCTGGATTTGGAAACATGGATGTATACGTTTCAAACCTAACAGAAACTTCTTGGTCCAAGCCCTTAAATTTAGGATCTACCCTAAATTCTCCGGACGACGAATTGGGATTGGTCTGGAATCAAGACCTTTCCGTGGGATACCTTGCATCCAATCGTTATAAGGGAGCCGGCGATTTGGATTTATACCGCATTTTATCCAGAAATCAAATTAAAACAGATTGTCCCACCGATAATTTAATGGCCCTAGAATTAAAAATATCTGACGATAACCAAGACGATTATAAAAATAGCATTAATGTGAGTATACCTGATTTTGTTCAGGTGCTTCAGGTGCAATGGCTTGTGAACAATACACCGGCCACTCCCTTGGACGGATTAAGCAATCCTCAGTTACGCGAAATGGGTTTTAACCACGATTATATAAAGTCCGGAGAGTATTTAGTAACTTTTAAAATGATTGGAATTTGTGATACCTGTATTCAACCCATTGTATCCTGTAATACCATAATGAATCCATTTGTAACAAAAATGATTCAGGTGACAGAAGAAGAGGTGAAAAAACTGGATATCTCCAAAGCAGAATCTTCCATTATTGTAGGCGGCAAAGAAGTAGCCGAATTACAATTTAATTCATCTCCGGTTTACTTTAATTACAGCGATGCCACCCTGCTACCCGAATACAAAGCGGTTTTGGATCAAAACATTGAAATACTTCGAAAAAACCCCAAAATAAAAGTAAAAATATATGGATTTGCCGATGCCAAAGGTTCTAAAATGTTTAACGCCATGCTTTCAATGCGACGCGCACGTACGGCGGCAGATTACATGATATCAAAAGGAGTGAGCCGTCGTCAAATAATTGGAACAGAGGGCAAGGGTTCAATAAACGACGATGAAAGCTGTCAAGGCGATGCAGCTTGCATAGAATCTCTGCACAAGAAAAACCGCAAGGCCATTTTCGAGTTTGTTGGAAAATAAGATGCCTTATTTGCTCGTCTTTTTAGGAGGAGGTTTGGGGAGTTTGTTACGTTTTTTATTTTCAAAAACCTGCGCTCATATTGGTTTCTCTTCTGTTAACGCAACCTTTATATCCAATATTTTAGCCTGTATTATGGTATCTTTAGTTTTAATATCTCGAAACCAGTCTAATTATAATCAAGTAATAAACCCCCTTTTAATAATTGGATTTTGCGGAGGCCTTAGTACCTTTTCAACCTGGAGTTACGAAAGTGTGCAATTGTTAAAATCGGAGCAGTATTTTTATTTTGCACTTAACTTGTTACTAAGCCTAGGGCTAGGTTTAATTCCTTTTTTAGTGCTTTTCAAGTCTAAATTATAATTTAGATCTAATGCATACCCCATCTGTAGTGTCTACCAGAAAGCAATGGTTGTTTATTTTTTTAGCGGGCTGCTTTATTACCAATGCGATTACCGCAGAACTGATATCCTCTAAACTAATTGAAATACCTGTTCACATAGGATCCATTAACTATACTTTTATAACAATTGTTGGGGTATTGCCCTGGCCTGTTGTTTTTTTACTAACCGATACCTTAAATGAATTTTATGGTCAACAAGCGGTTCGCAGGTTATCCTGGATAACATCCCTGTTAATTGCCTATTGTTTTTTGATTGTTCTGCTGGCGGTAAAATTACCAGCCGTACCTGGGGTGGGTGTAACGGATGCCGCCTATAATGCGGTATTGGGGCAAACCCCTTGGATTATGTTCGGCAGTATTTTAGCATTTGTGCTATCGCAGATTTTAGATGTGAGTTTATTTCATTGGATAAAAACCAAAACCGGAAATTCCTACATATGGTTACGCAGTACCGGAAGCACTTTAATTTCGCAGGCCATTGACACCTTGGTGGTTTTGTATATAGGCTTTGTGCTTCCCGGTAAAATGAATCTTGAGGTTTTTTTTCAAGTAGCCCCTAATAATTACGCGCTAAAATTACTAATTGCCGTTTTGTTAACGCCCTTAATATATTTGTTGCACGGACTTGTACGGCGTTTTTTAAAATCCTAAACCTAAACTTACTCTTTGAGTAGCAAGGCAATATTAGGTTTAAAATATTTTTCGGACTTTAAAATTTTACCATCTTCGCGTCGAATGGGCCGGCCATTTGCGTCCAGTTTACTCATATTACTCCGGTGAATTTCATTAAAAATTGCGTCAATTTTATGCTGTAAACCGTGTTTTAATATCGTACCAAAAAGAATGTACAATTGATCGCCCAAAGCATCGGCAATTTCGGTTAAATTTCCAGTTTTACAAGCCTCCAAATACTCTTCGTTTTCTTCGTGTAATAAGCGGTGACGTAATTCAAATTCCGGAGCTTCAAGCAGCTTGGGACTTAGCGCATTTCCAATTTCAAAAACCTCGTGAAATTTGGATACCGGCTCTAAACTTAATTTAATACTACTCATTGGTTTTTTTATAATTTTTATTTAGCTCTTTAATAACATTAATACTGATGTCTTTTGCTGAATGCCCATACAGCATAAATGGAACTTCTTCGCTGTAGGTTAGCACGTAATCGTACTTTCCTTTACACCAATTGGCTAAAAAGCTTTTTACCCGTTTTAAAAAGGCATCGTTTTGTTGGCGGATAGTGAGCTCCAATTCTTCCATTTGTTTTTGAACCTGTTGTGCCTGCATTTCAATGGATTGAATTTCTTCGGCTTTTTTCTTGAGATTTGCATCGCTTTCAATTCCCGCATTAACACTCGATTTATAAACTTCCAGTTTGGCTCTGTAACTGTCACTCAGTTTATTAAATTGATTTTCAATTTTCAGTTTTTCTTGTTTAGCTTTATTTATAATATCTTGAATTTCCAAACAGGAATCGTTTAGTAATTGAATTTGAATAAAGGCCACATTACCATTTAATTCATTGCTTTTTGATGCTGTTATGGATGTAGATGCCTCCGAAACCGATGATACAGAATTAAAAAACAATAAATACACCATGCCTGCCAACAAAACTAGGGTTAACCAAACATGAATTTTTTGAAAAACTTCAAATAAGGATTTTATCATGGTATAAATATAATTATTCGCTTTTAAACCGACCCGCGCTGTAAAACCCCTTTTTATAGTATTCGCTTTTTAAGCTGCTTACCATTACGCCTTTTGAGCTGCTGGCATGTATAAAATATCCCTCTTTAAGGTAAATTCCCACATGGTCCGGATGGGAGGCATTTAAATTAAAAAACACCAAATCGCCTTCTTTTAGTTTTCGCAAGGAAATTTTATTTGATGCCGAATGCAATTCGGAAACAGTTCGGGGCAATGTTTGAGTATATACCGACTCGTACAATAGTTTACAAAAGCAACTGCAGTCT
>CAWUNH010000152.1:0-4243 GCA_963923435.1 uncultured bacterium | reverse complement strand
ACCTATGCCACAGTAGATACTGCCAATGGAGAATTTACCATGGCCATTAAAAAAAATACCAAAGTGATGATAACCGTTAAAAAAGACAATGTAGCTTTTAACTCTTTTATTATCGATGGACAAAATTCAAATACTATACCCGTTAAAATTGAAACCCAAAAACTGGTAAAAAACGGTCGATTTGTGTTAGATAATATTTACTACCGGTCCAACAGTGCCGAAATTGATTCGTCAAGTTTTATAATTCTGGAAAGCTTGGCAGAATATTTGCTGGAACATAAGGAAATTAAAATTGAAATAGGCGGACATACCGACAACGTTGGAGGCTCCGACGATAATTTGCAACTGAGTAAAAACAGGGCCAATGCCGTTCGAGTTCTGTTAATTAATTATGGAATTCCACAAGACCGCATTAGCTCAGAGGGCTATGGAGCCAGTCGTCCGGTAGCCAAAAACTCCACAGCAGAAGGACGCGCAAAAAACCGCCGTACCGAATTTTCAGTAACGCAACTTTAATAATTTTTAAAACAGTTTGTTCGCTTTGATACATTGTATTTAAGTGATAGCGCATTGCTAAGTTTTATACACTCATAACCATAAATTGCTGAGTTGTTATATTTTATTGTCGTGCGGGGTTTAACATTAAAAACCAAATGGCCTCGGGCAATAATTCAAACTCCAAAATACGAACCCTCTCCATCAGAGTTTCAACGGTATCCTCAGGTAATACCTTACAGGATTTTTGCAAAACAATGGAACCGGCATCGTATTCTTCGTTTACAAAATGAACCGTGGCTCCCGTTTCGGTTTCCTTTTGTTGTAATACAGCTTGGTGTACGCGTTTACCATACATACCCTGTCCTCCAAAACGGGGCAATAAAGAGGGATGTAGATTTATAATGCGGTTGGGAAAAGCCTGAATCAGGGCGCTGGGGATTTTTAACAAAAAACCTGCTAAAATAATCCAATCGATTTGTTCCTGTTTTAAAAAATCAATAAACGCATAAACGGTTGGTTCCGATAACGTTCGTTTTGAAATAATTTGAATGTTTTTTTTATACAACTCTGCCCGCTTTACCACCCTTGCATCTTCTTGATTACTCACCAACAATGGGAATTTAATACGGGTTTGACCATCAAACACCTTGTAAATGTTTTCTACGTTGCTACCATTACCGCTTGCAAACAAAGCTACGCGAACCATTAACTATCTTGGTTTAACGGTTAAATTTGACTCATAACCGGATAAGGCAAATACTGAAAAAGAAGACAACCAGTGGTCAATATCATAATTTCCCTTACCAATACTTTTTTGTGCATAATCCCACATGGCATTCATGGCAATGGCCCATTCTTTACGAGATTTGGAATTCAAATGTTCGGGTGAGAGTGTTTTTAAAATTCCGTTCATGCACCATATTCGATTTAAATAATACCCATCGTAATGAGCCTCCATACCCTTATGTTTGTTTCTGAACTTAATAGGTAAACGATCGGCCACTTCCGAGGCATTAAATAAATGAGGTTCACATTTTTTTAGCCAGTTGTAATAGTCGGTTTCCGAAAGCACCTTGCGCATTAAATCTGCCACTAAAAAACCGGCCGACATAAAATCATATCGCAGCGTATCGGGTTCGTTTTCAATAAACAAGGAGGTTGTATTCAAATAACGTCCCAGAGCTGCCTTTCGAATGGCCGATTGCAATTCTGTTTGTTGCGTGCTTAGAGCATAATCAAATGCAAAAGACATGCCCAATGCAGGGCTGTCATGACTTCCTGACCAGGCAATAGAATCTGCATGAGACCAATAGGCTAAATGCTGGGTTTCCATATGCTGAATAAGTGGATTCAATCGGTTTAACCAAACCTTTGCTTGAGGATCCTTCCATTGGTAGAGCTCGTCGGCAATTTTAAGCAACCATGCTTGACCATATGGAAACTCAAACCATCCCTCCTCGTTTTTTTCAAAAAACAATACCTCTCGTGCAATGGAATTTTCAGAAAAACTTGAATTAAGTCGGTTATAAATGTCGGTTGCTTCAGGTATTCCAGGAAAATTGATAAGTAGTTTCAACAAGGCCCAATGGTTGTGTACAGCACTGTGCCAATCGTAGCAACCATAAAACGATGCCCAATAGTGTTCCGGGTCTTTATCTTTTACCTCGTAACGATCCAACATATGAGGTGTTTTTTGATTTGTACAAGCCAATGATAACTTGGCAAAATACGATGCACCTGCTGGACTAAGTTTAAATACTCCATCCGAGCCCTTGTAAACCAGTTCGGATTGAGCCTTAATATTTTGAAAGTAAAAAATGTAGGTAAAAATAAAAAAAGTAAATAGTTTAGTTAAGTGCATAAAATAAAATAATCATTTAAAATTCAGTTTTAATGTTTAATCACATTTGTCGAATGAAATCCCTTTTTAAAAATTTCACGCGTTTCTTTTGCAATTCCAATAATAGACATCATGTTTAAAGGAAACTCAAGCAACACGTGTGTAAAACTGAGAAAAAACAAATACATGAGTCCCGTTGCATAATCATAGAGGTATAACCCACAAGCTAAAAGCCACAACACAATAATTCCAATTAGGCGCTTTCTGGGAACCAAATGCCATTTAATGACTTCTGTTTTACTAAACCAATTAAGGTAATGGTATAAATAAGCAAACGCAATAAAGCGCATGAGTAAAATTCCCGCTTTGGAATAAAAAATAATTGGTAAACAAGCTTTAGCGTCAATAGCAGGATCTCCATTTATATAAAACATTGTTTCACCTGTGGCTTTATCTTTTAACAAAGGTAAATCGGTTAATTTAAATTTATTTATCAGGTTTAAATTTAAGTCCCAAAATCCATCCCCACTGGCGTAATAAGCAGTTTTCCCAAAGTCGGTAATTCCTAATCCGTTTGAAAATGGCAGGATATAAATTAACACCAAGGGACATATTAAAAATACCCCAACGGACCATAATCCTGTTTTACTTCTGCTTTTTAAAGCTCCGTAGAGCATAAACAATCCTGTAAATGCATAAACGTGAATTAATGTAGGTAACAACGAGGTTAATGCAAACGTTAATTTGGTTTCTTTTAAATAGGCTACTCCATTAGGAGCTACGGCATTGGGTGTAAACCATTTATTTATAAATGCAAACAGAAAAAACAAGGTCAGAATTTTAATCCAGGGTTGTTTAATTAATATGAAAAGCAAGCTGGATAATAGTCCTAGCGTTAGCAGTTTACCATATAAATTAAATTCTGAATAATATTCTGTAAAATTTTTATGAAATCCCCACTTGCTGGCAAAATAATCGTAAGTAATTAAAATACCAATGGCCAATAACAATACATAATCGTATTTACCCTTTGAAAAATACTGACGATCGTGCAACCAACTTATTTCGGTTAAATAATGCAAGGGACCTAAAAAAGCATAAGCAAACAAAAAAGTTTCAAAGGGTAATAAAAACGCTAAAATCATGGCCACTACCATTAAGCCAATGTTGGTTAAATTTATTTTAGCATCTTGAGCCGGAGTCATGGTTCAAATATACTGCATTCCCATCGATTACAAACAAGATCGGCAATACAAGAATTGTTCTTTAAAACTAATTATAACAACTAATAAATCTAAACCTTAAACCTTAATATTTGGCTATTTTTAGTAAATCATTTTATTTACAACTAATAACTTTTAATTAAATCGATAGTCTTCGGTTAATCCGGATTTTTGGTGTACGAATGTATTTTAATACCGTATAAAATTAGTCCTTATTCAGCACTGGCTGGACTTTGTTTTTTTCGATCCATATAGGTACCCCACAGGCAGGCCAGCAAAAGGGTAAGCGATCCAAAAAGAGAGGCGCGGTTTCCAACCTTGTATCCTTCGGGTTCAAATTTAAACTCTATGGTGTGATGCCCCGCAGGCAACTCCATGCCTCGTAAAATACTGTTTACACAAACATATTGCCCTTGCTTTCCATCAACATAAACATTCCATCCATCCGGATAATAAATTTCGGAAAACACCGCAAATGCTTTACCCTTTGAGTCCGATACGTATTTGCAAGCATTGGCTTTTTTTGAAATCAATCGAATGGAATCCCCCAGGGCATATGATTTTGCAGCAGGAATATTTTTTTTAAGTACCCAAACCCGTTGCTTATCGGGTTGGCTGCGCATTTGCAGAAGTACTGCATCTTTGGAATCAAGCGGTTTTACCTCTTTTGCAAACCAGCAGG
>CAWUNH010000151.1:0-4263 GCA_963923435.1 uncultured bacterium | reverse complement strand
GAGGTCCCGAGCGGATTCGAACCGCTGTAGGAGCTTTTGCAGAGCTCAGCCTAGCCACTCGGCCACAGGACCAGAAGGACAAAATTACATTATTTTTGATGAATATTAAATAAAATGAATCTCGCCTTTAAACAAACTCAAACCGGTGTTTCAATTTTTAGCGTAATGACTGCTCTGGCGCAGGAATACGGCGCGTTAAACATGGCCCAGGGCTTTCCTGATTTTGACTGCGACCCCCTGCTTTTACAGCTTGCCCATACCTACATGTCAAATGCCAAACTGCAGCAATACGCCCCCATGCCCGGAGTATTAAGCTTGCGGGAAGCAGTTTCGCGTATTTACAGCACAGAATACAAGGCCCAATTTAGTGCAGAACACGAAATTACCATTACGGCTGGCGCTACCCAAGCATTGTATACGGCGTTTAGTGCCCTATTAGAACCCGGCGATGAGGTAATTTTGTTTGAACCGGCCTACGACAGTTATGCTCCGGCGATATACCTGCAGGGTGCCAAACCGGTAGGAATTCCTTTATTACCTCCTTTTTTTGAAATTGACTGGGATTTGGTTAACCGGTCTATTGGTCCAAAAACCAAGGCAATTCTGATAAACAATCCGCACAATCCAACGGGAAAGGTATGGAGTGAATCCGACCTAAATCAAATTTCTGCGTTGGCGTTAAAACACCGGCTCTATGTAATTGCAGATGAGGTATACGAACACATGGTGTTTGACGGTCTTCAGCACCATTCCATAGCGGGCAGAAAAGAACTCAGAGAATGCTGCGTGCTGATAGGTTCGTTTGGTAAAACACTGCATGCCACCGGCTGGAAAATTGGAACCCTAAGCGCCTGCGCAAGCCTGACCCGCATTTTGCGGCAGGTTCATCAGTTTCAGGTTTTTGCGGTAAATCATCCCCTGCAGCATGCCATTGCAGATTACTTAAGCGAGCCGAGTCGATACCAAAACATAAAAGGGTTTTACGAAAACCGGCGCAACATGTTTTTAAAGGCATTGGATACACAGCGTTGGCAAGCCCTACCCTGCCAAGGCACGTATTTTCAATTACTGGATTATTCTGCCTGCAGCAATTTACCCGACACTCAATTGGCCGAAATACTGGTAAAAAAACACGGTATTGCCTGCATTCCGGTATCGGTGTTTTATTCTCAAAATCCTAAACCGCAGTTGCTGCGTATATGTTTTGCTAAATCGGATGCTACCTTATTTCGGGCAGCCGAATGTTTAAATGCAGTTCAGGGTTTATAAGCCGATTCGCGCATAATTCGATGCGGATCCTGAATTTTAAATAAAGAATCCAGTGAAACGGAGCTGTTACGGTTCATAAATGCGGTAACCATGCGGTAACCAATCCACATGGCAATGCGGGGCGGGCATTCTTTACTAATAGCCGCCGTAAAAGGACCCTCCGTTGTATGGGCTCTAATAATTTTTAAATCCTGGGCAAACCATTTGTTGTCTTGAGCAAAATAAGTCCATAAGGCGTGTTCGTATTTATCCAAATATTCCATGTGATGGGGCGTATACCCTAAAATAATGCGGTCCTCGGTTTTGGGCAACAGGGCTTTGATGCCATAAAACAACTTACCGTAAAACACCGCATGAGCCAAAAGAAAATCTCCCGGGGGCTGACGATCGGTTTTAATAAGCAATAATGCCCGGGCTAAATCGGAGGGCAGATAATCGGGGCTCATTTTGGCAATTTGATATTTAGGAAAAGGCAAAAACGAATACAAAGAACAGGTATCTCCGAGGTACATATCCAAACTGATCAGTAAATGAGATTTAAAGGGAGCATAGGTATAATTCCAGCCGGAACATACACTGACCAATTGCGGCAGGCTGTCCTGAGGAAAATAATACCGGTAGTGCTTCAATAGATCTTCCAGCTGTATTTTTAATTCCGAAACCCGTTTGGAAGAATACAATTGGTGTATGCGTTGCAGCGAGGCCCGAATGTCTGGGTTGCCAACAAACAATTTAAGCGTACGGCGTGCAGCAGCAGGTTGTGCCGCAGAATCCGGCGGTATTAATGCTGAAAAGGCATAGTGTTGAACCGGCGACCATTTCAAATAATGTACAAAGTCGCGATCTAAAGCCTCGGGGTATTGACTCCAGGCCCATGCCACCGAATCCAGCCGGGTAATTGAGGTTTCAGGAATGCGTATTTCAGAAACATCCACATCCAAACGGTTTTGAGAACAAGAGAACCAAACTAAAGCCCCTAAACATCCTATAATGCGCGTACAAAGTCTCATGGTTCTATTTCAATTTGATAAATTAAAGGCGACTGAGGCGGAATACGTGCTAAATCGCCCAGCAAGCCCTGTGCTCGGCTGGAAGGTAAGAGCAACAAGGCTTTGTCGCCAGTTTTTAAAAGCATTAATCCATAATGCAATCCGCTTTCAGCTTCTTGTTCCGAAACCAAAAATGGTTTGGGAGCAACGGAACTTGAATCGCATACCACACCGCTCATTAACGAGAGGGTATAACTCATTTGAATGCGGTCGCCGGCTTTAATGGGGCGGCCTTTAGGATGATGCGCATAAACATGCATCCAAACGCCCCGGGGGGTTTTAACAAAATCTAAAGCGTGCTCACGCGCATATACCGTGAATTCGTCCTGTTCTTTTTTTAACACCATTTTGTTTGCCACCAGCAGTTCCTCATTAATTTTTTGGCCTTGCGAGGAAACCTTTTGAGGCGCTGATGGTTGTTGAGTAGAGGAGGATTGCTCAGGCTGACAAGACAGCATCCAACAAAAAAGCAACAGCATGCGGCAACCGTTCATAATACAAATATCATAAATTTAACGCGTGAAGCTTAAAGAGCGCTACCAAGCCTGCATCGAATACTTTTCAAAAACCTTTCCGGATGCCCAAACCGAATTGGCCTACCAAAGTCCGTTTCAGTTGCTCATTGCTGTAATATTAAGTGCCCAGTGCACCGATAAACGGGTTAATCAGGTTAGCCCCCAATTGTTTGGTTTGTATCCCACAGCCGAGGCTATGTCAAAAGCCAGTCCAGAGGAAGTATTTGAATTAATTAAAAGCATAAGCTATCCCAACAGCAAAAGCCGGTATTTATGTGAAACGGCTCAAATTATACATTCCCAACACCAGGGGAGGATTCCCCAGCAAATGAACGAACTGGTAGCACTGCCGGGAGTGGGCCGAAAAACGGCCAATGTCATACAATCCGTATTGTATGGTAAATCTGCCATGGCCGTTGATACACATGTTTTCAGAGTCAGCCAACGTATTGGACTGGTTGCCCCTACCCGTTCCTTTTTAAAGGTTGAAACCCAGTTAATGCGAAATTTTTCCGATTCGGTTGTGCCTATGGCTCACCATTGGCTGATTTTGCACGGCCGTTATACCTGCTTGGCCCGGAGCCCCAAATGCCTTGCCTGCGGGCTAAAATCTGTATGTAAGTATTATCAAATCCATAACAAGCCATATATGAAAACAACAAAACAACCAAGCCCAAAAAAATTAAAACCCAAAACCGGTAAACTAACACCGGTGGCAGCCGTAAAGCAAAAACCCGCTCAAAACGCCAAGGTTCTAAAAAATCAGCCGGCCCAAAAAACCCTGAAAAAAGACAGCAGCATTTCCTCAAAAAGCCTCACTCAATTAAAACCCAAACAAAAGAACCCCTCTGGCTTTAAGCCGCATGTTAGCTCCTTAAAAGTGGGGGATTTGGCCCCCTCATTTAAAGCTCAAGATCAGCATGGCAAATGGATAAACTCCAAGGATTTTAAAGGTAAAACCCTACTGCTGTACTTTTATCCAAAAGACGATACACCGGGATGTACCAAAGAGGCCTGTAATTTAAGAGATCATCATTCGCGGCTGGTAAAAAGCCGTTACGTGGTTCTTGGAGTAAGTGCCGATTCGGTGAGTAAACATAATACGTTTGCTCAAAAATACGATCTGCCCTTTTCCCTGTTGGCAGATACCGATAAAACCATCATTAAATCTTTTGATGTGTGGGGCCCCAAACAGTTTATGGGAAAGGTTTTTAATGGAATACACCGCAATACCTTTGTAATAAACGAAAAAGGGATTATTACAAAAATTATTCATAAGGTAGATACTGGACGTCATGCAGAACAAATTCTTGCAGAGTAATTGTATACTCTAATAAAAAGCGTACATTTGTGCACCCAAAAAGGGTTGAGGACCGGTAGTTCAGCTGGTTAGAATGCCGCCCTGTCACGGCGGAGGTCGCGGGTTCGAG
>CAWUNH010000150.1:0-4268 GCA_963923435.1 uncultured bacterium | reverse complement strand
CCTTCATCTTGATTGCCTGCAAGTTACCAATTAATACCCATCAAAGCAGATGTTTTAAATTAAAAAAATTAAAACCTCGGTAAGATTTTTACCTTTGTGCAGGAATGAAAATTCAACCCCCCCGTGGCATGCGGGACTTTACACCCGAAGTTCTTAAAAAGCGTTACTATGTAATGGATGTTCTAAAACGGCACTTTAACGGCTATGGATTTTTACCCATTGAAACTCCGGCTATTGAATTGCTTTCTACCTTAACCGGCAAATACGGAGATGAAGGGGATCAGCTGATTTATAAAATTTTAAACAGCCGGCTAAACGAACAAACAAATAAACCAGAAATCAACACTTCTTTTCAAAACCATTTAAACGCGGGTTTAAATTCCACCCTATTAACGGAAAAGGCGCTGCGCTACGATTTAACTGTGCCCTTGGCCCGTTTTGTGGCCACCCACCGACATGCACTTGCTTTTCCATTTCGCCGCTATCAAATTCAACCCGTTTGGCGCGCCGATCGTCCTCAAAAAGGGCGTTACCGAGAATTTTGGCAATGCGATGTAGATGTGATTGGAGCCCGGTCGCTAATGAATGAAACCGAACTGATTCAGTTGGCCGATGCCGTGTTTGAAACCCTTCAATTACCGGTTACCCTGTTCATCAATCACCGATCCATACTCAACGGCATGGCAGATGCCTTTAAAATTTCAGATCAGGCCGAAAAGTTTATGGGATTGTTGGATAAACTGGATAAACAATCCTTTCAAGACCTCCGAAACGATTTTGCAGCATTGGGTTTAAGCGCAGAAGCATTAGAACAATTAGAACAGTTACTGCTGCTAAAATCTCCAAAAGAAAAATTGCCATTTCAAAACCCATTGCTTGAACAAGGTCTCCAAGAACTAATAACGGTTATGGACCGTGTAAGTCCACGGTGGATTACCCTGCAATGGTCTCCCTTGCTGGCTCGCGGATTAAGTTACTATACCGGATGTATTGTTGAGGCCAAAGTACGGTCAGGATCACTGCAAAGCAGCATTTTGGGCGGAGGAAGGTACGATCAATTGGGATCGCTTTTTGGTTATACCGACTTAAGCGGAGTTGGAATTTCGTTTGGCATTGACCGAATTTGCGATGTGTTAGAAGAGCTAAACCTGTTTCCCGCATCGGTTCAAAGCGCATCTTTTTCAAAAATTTTATTTACGCATTTTTCTGCCGAACATCAATGGTATACTCTTAATTTGGCCCGCCAGTGCCGTGGCGCCGGAATTGCCTGCGAAGTGTATGCAGAAAGCGGAAAAAAAATTGGCAAGCAATTTGATTATGCTCAGTCTTTAGGCATTCCTTGGGTTTGTACGGTTGGTGACAATGAAGTGAGTTCCGGTCTTTTAAGCGTTAAATCCATGCAATCCGGGCATCAAGAAAAAATGACATTTGAACAATTGATAGATAAATTAAACCTCTAATTATGGCTCAATGGATTTTGGATTGTAAGATTCCCATCACAATTGAAAACTTGGCGCCGCTATTGTTGGATGAATCTCATGAAATTAAATTTGCCGATCTCTCGGCCCTAAACCGATGCCGAACCTATTTAGATGAACACACCGACCTGCAAACCCAACCGGTTTATGGTATAAATACTGGATTTGGATCCTTATGCAATGTACGGATTCCGGATTCGGATTTGGAACTGCTGCAATACAATTTAATTCGAAGCCATGCCTGCGGTATGGGGGCCACATTATCAAATGAAGTGGTTCGGCTCATGTTGTATTTAAAAATACGTTCGTTGTCCTACGGATACAGTGGGGTTCAGGAAGCTACAGTAAAACTTTTAGCAGAATTTTTAAACCATGGGATTTACCCGATCGTGTATGAAAAAGGATCTTTGGGTGCAAGTGGCGACTTGGCTCCCCTGGCCCATTTATGCCTTCCTTTAATTGGTGAAGGCCGCGTACGTTTCAAAGGCCACGAAATGCCGGCTTCCGATGCCCTGAAGGCCTGCGGTTTAGCCCCCCTGCGCTTAAAGAGTAAAGAGGGCTTGGCTCTGTTAAACGGAACTCAATTTATGAGTGCGCTTGCTGTGTACGGATGTTTAAAAGCCAAACGCCTGTTGCATTCTGCCACACTCTGCAGCGCATTGTCGGCCGATGTGTTTTTAGCGCATCGCAGTCCTTTCGATGCAGATTTGCATCAAATTCGTCCGCATCCGGGTGCTATTGCCGTATCCCGTAATTTACGCGGTTTGTTACAAAAAAGTAAGCTTCAAGAACTGCCCAGACCCCAGGTTCAGGACCCTTATTCGTTTCGTTGCATTCCTCAAGTTCATGGAGCTTCCGACGATGCCCTTGGCCATGTAACGGAAATTGTAGAACGTGAAATTAATGCCGTAACCGACAATCCGGTTGTATTTTCTGAACTTGATAAAATTATCAGCGGCGGACATTTTCACGGCCAAAGCCTTGCTTTAGGAATGGATTACCTGGCCATTGCATTGGCTGAATTGGCTAATATTTCGGAGCGTAGAGTGTACTTGTTAATTTCGGGACAACGCGAATTACCCCCCTATTTGTGCGCTGAAGCCGGATTAAATTCCGGATTTATGATTACTCAATATACAGCTGCCAGTATTGTGAGCCAAAACAAACAATTGTGCACGCCGGCTTCTGTAGACAGTATTGTTAGCAGCAATGGACAGGAAGACCATGTGAGCATGGGTGCTAATGCGGCAACCAAACTGATTCGCGTTTTAGAAAACGTGCAATCGGTATTGGGTATTGAATGGCTTTGTGCATGCCAAGCACTTGATTTCAGGCGTCCGGTGAAAAGCGCTTCGCAGCTGGAAGATTTGCATGAAAAATTCAGAAAGCAGGTTCCGTTTATTAAAAACGACCAAATACTTTCGGAATACATGATCAAAGCGGCTGAATTTATTTTCTCGCAAGGTGATGTATAAATTAATTGGGTTGTTTATGCTTGTGTCTTATTTAGGCATTGGCTGTGAATGCCCTTCGACCCAACTTAATTCAACTTTATTGCAATCCTACGATATCATTTTTAAAGGCCGGGTAATAAACATTCAATCTATTCCCGGCGCCTACAAAGAAGCCGAATTTGAAATTGAAAGCCTGTTCAAAGGTGCGAGTTCCAAAACCATAAAAGTTTTAATTGACACCACTGTAAACTGTGCAAGGCCGATTTTACGAGGACAAATATGGCTCATTTACAGTTGCTTTAAACAGTGGCAGCGCCCTTTGCTGGATTGGTGCAGCCGGAGCCGTCAATGGTTTGAATTTGAAAAAGAAGATTTTTACACTTTTACCCGGGGTGTTTCATTTGAGGAGGAAATAAATTATTTAAAAAGCCGGCTGGGATCGCGTCCTATCTTGTCTGAACCTGTAGATTCCGCCGCAACCAACCGTAATATTTTACCCAAACCCTATCTTTTATTAATTCTTCTGGGGCTTTCTACCTTGGGATTATTGGTTTTAAATTATTTTTTGAAACGCATGTTTAAATGACCACAACACCTCCACCCCTATTTTCAGAATCGCATTCCCCACGGCATACCGATGGATTTAAAATTATAGCCGTAATAAGCATCTGCTGGAGTGCATTATTGTTACTTGGTGCCCTTCCGAACCTAATAAGCCCCCCCAGTGTCAAAGACACCCAGGAGGTAATAACTCAAATTCAAAACATGAATCCAAAATGGGCCGAAATACTTAACGTATACAGTCAGTCTCAAAGTGGCGCTTTTCAAACGCTGTATTCGTGGATAAACTTTATTAGCGCCCTATTGAGTCTTACCGGTGTTGTATGGATGTGGCGGTTTAAATCGGTTGGTTTATGGATGTATTGTGCAGGAGAATTACTGCCTTATATTCTTTTTATGAATAACGATATACGAAATGGCCTTCAATCGCTGAGTTCGGATTCCGGGGCGTTTTTTTTAGGCTTGCTATGGATGATTGGTTTGGACAGTTTATTTATTTTCATGTTTAGAAAAAACCTGCTTAAGGCTTTAACCTCGGCATAAATTAATCAGCGATAGCGTGTAACATTATAATGTATTTTTACACATGCGCATTTTAGTTACCGGCGCCGCCGGATATATTGGTTCACATACGGTAACCTTGCTGCTTCAAAATTTAGAAAACGAGGTTGTAGCTTTAGACAACTTTTCCAATTCAAGCCCAGAAACCTACCATCGTATTGAAAAAATTTGTGGTCGCAAACCCATTGTAATTGAGCATGATTTATGCCAAGAA
>CAWUNH010000149.1:0-4283 GCA_963923435.1 uncultured bacterium | reverse complement strand
GCCGCCTGGTGTTATTATAATAACGATCCTTCCAACGGAACAAAATACGGCAAACTGTACAATTGGTATGCGGTAAACGATCCCCGGGGTTTAGCACCTAAAGGCTGGCACATTCCCAGCGATAAGGAATGGACCGATTTAACAGATTATTTGGGCGGTATTGGGCGAGCTGGCGCTCGACGGCAGAATTCGGTCTGTTACTGGGGTATTGCCTATGGCTATACAAGCCAAGCAAGACGGCCTGCAAGGGATAATTATACCCCATGTAAATGCACACGAAGCTGCTGTTGTAGAAGGCCTTGAAATAATTGCTGTACATACCCTTAAAGATGCGGTAACGGTATTAAACGGACACAGCTCCACTGCTTTTACCCCCTGTGTAGATTCACCACCATTTGATTGTAACGTTAATACACTTGATTTTGCCGATATTAAAGGGCAGCAAATAGTTAAGCGCGCCCTGGAAATTGCCGCAGCTGGCGGACATAATGTATTATTAATAGGACCACCCGGCGCAGGAAAAACCATGATCAGCAAACGCCTACCCGGAATACTGCCTCCCTTAAGCCGTGCTGAATCATTAGAAACCACACGCATATACAGCGTAGCAGGTAAACTGCCTCAGCCCATTACGGGACTTGTTAAAGAGCGGCCGTTTCGGTCACCTCATCATACCATCAGTAACATCGCTTTAGTAGGTGGCGGAAATCACCCACAGCCTGGTGAAATTAGCCTTGCGCATAACGGCGTTTTATTTTTAGATGAATTACCCGAATTTCAACGCAGTGCCTTAGAAGTGTTGCGCCAGCCCATGGAGGAGCGTTGCGTGCAAATAAGCCGCGCCCGATACAGTATTAATTATCCGGCAAATATTATGCTTATTGCCAGTATGAACCCTTGCCCCTGTGGTTATTATAGCCATCCCGAAAAACATTGCAGTTGCAACCCGGCCATGGTTCACCGCTACTTACATAAAATAAGTGGTCCGCTTTTAGACCGTATTGATTTACAAATTGAAGTAATGCCTGTTCAGCTTCATGAACTGGAAGCCAAAACAAAAACCGAATCCTCTGGTGTAATTCGAAAGCGTGTTATACAGGCACGTAACATACAGGCCCAGCGGTTTAACAATATTCCAAATGTATACTGCAACGCGCAAATGCATGAACAGCTCACCGAGCAGTATGCAACACTACAAGCACCTGCTGCTGCATTATTAAAAAAAGCCATGACGCGTTTGGGACTCAGTGCCCGCGCTTACAGCCGAATTTTAAAAATGAGCCGTACTATTGCCGACCTTGAAAACGCAGAACACATTTTAACCCATCATGTGGCTGAAGCCATTCAATACCGAACTTTAGACCGAACAGCATGGCATGCTAATTAATGTTATAGTGATTAACTATAGTACTAATAAAAAATATAATTTATGTTTACTACTTGTTTTGAAAATGTATTTATAGTTCAACCGTGTTATGTTTTTTATTTTATTTTTTTATTATATTTGATTAATAGATGATGATTATTAATAATTTACTTTTTATATTGAGTTTTTGTTTTCTTATTGAATCAAAAATTGCTGCACAATCAATGCCATTTACTAATTCTTTAACATGCGCAGTTGTGGTTGGTTATGAGATATGGGACCCTTCATGTGGCAATTGCGGGTTTGGCACCTTAACAGTTCCTAGTAAATCAACAGTCAACCTACCACTTTGTAATACAACATGGGATATTTGTGTATGGATAATAAGTATTGGCGGTAATTTAGTAGCGGCAAATCATGAATCATATGGATTTTGCCATATTCTTATCCCTTTTGGTACAAACGGTACAAATTGTAACATAAATTGGAATAGCATGCTGATTTTACCTCCTTTTAATGGCTGGATAATCCAATGAAAATAGAATTGTATTTATACTGGTAAATCATACTCATTTATGAGCGGATTTATAAAATATGGTTTTATTGTATTAATTTTAAAAAGCCATCTATGTTTTTTTCTTTTTTCTCAAAACGAAACTTCACAATGGTATTTTGGATATAAGGCTGGGCTTAATTTTCAATCTGGCACTCCGCCACAAACTATATCTAACAGCAACTTAAGTACAATGTATGGATGTTCAACTATTTCAGATTCCATTGGAAATTTACTTTTTGCAGTTAGAGCTGGAGATTTGATTTATAACAAACAAAATGATACCATGGATAATGGACAGAATATTGGGGGTTATTATGGTGGATATCAAACAAGCATTATACTACGAAAAAGCGGGTTGCAGTATTATGTAATTACGCACAACAACTTAAACTATTTTTCTGGACCAATAAATTTACCCATGATGAATTATGCCATTGTTGATATGGCACTAGCATCTGGCTTAGGCTCGGTAGTGGCATCATGCAAATCCATAACCCCTTCTGGCATACCCTTTGTAAGCAAAATTGCTGCCACAAAACATTGTAATGGTAAAGATGATTGGCTTTTATTTCATGAAGGTGGCTGGCCAGGTAGTACAAATTTTTATAGCTACTTAGCTAATTCATCAAGCATTTCAACAACTCCCATAATAACTGCAATTGGAAATAACCAAAAACAGGCATATGGCACCTGTACTAACTGCGGATTTTATCCTGGTATACATAAATTTTCGCCCAATGGCAGAAAGGTATGTGCTACCTATGAATGTCAAAGAGTTGAACTATATGACTTTAATAAATCAACTGGCGTGCTTTCAAATGTAATGGTTATTGATTCTTTACCTTCAGGCCTATGTTCAACAACATGGTCAAATACCATATCGCCTGGTATGGCAGTCGGTATTGAATTTTCGCCTGATGGCAGTAAGCTTTACATAAGTTATTTGAATACACCTCAAGGCGTTTATCAATTTGATTTATCTTCGGGTACAGCAACAGCCATAGCTGCATCTAAAACACCAGTTACACCTTCTTTATCAATAGCATATCCATCGGTTGTGCACATGCAATTAGCTAAAGATGGTAAAATTTATATCGTTGGCACTTCCAGTACGGCATTAAGTACTATTGATAATCCTAATAATCCAGGTAATACATGTAATTTTCAATTAAATGCAATCCCATTAGGTACAATTACTACCCCTCCTTATATTGCAATCTCAGGTTTTGGATTGCCCGCTTTTGAATCAACATTTTTTGAAAAAAAACCTACGCTTGCCCCTTTTACCGCTCAAATAAACTGCGGTGCAACATCATTCTCAGCTCCAATATTATGTACTGCTGCCGGATATTCGATTAATAGTTATTTATGGAATTTTGGCGATTCTCTTTCGGGATTTTCAAATACATCATTAATAGCCAATCCTCAACATACGTTTTCATCAAATGGTACATTTACCGTTAAACTTATACTGAATTATTTACCATGTGGGCAAGACACGTTGAAACAAATTGTAAATGTCTCTGATTTGCCTTCACTTTATGTAAGTGGTAAAACAACAATCTGTAAAGGTGAATCTACTAATCTCAGTTTTATGGGAGCAACAACATACTCAATAAACGCGCTTACAACACAAACCCATGTAACATTACAGCCATCTGTCACTACTACATACACACTATGCGGCATCAATAACACTACAAATTGTTTAAGCAAAATAGTATTTAAAGTATTAGTATTGCCTTGCATAAATGTTTTTAATGCAATGCATGATGAAGACCTAAAGGTTTTTCCTATACCCTCAAATCGTTTTCTGAATATTGAATTAAAAGACAAAATGCAAATTTCAATAACAAATTTACCAGGCAAAATTGTATATGAATCAGAGTTTTTAACCGGCAATCATATTATAGATTTTAGTTCGCTTAAACCAGGCATTTATTTTTTAATAGCTAAGCATAAAACTGGTAAATTGGTACGCAAATTTATATTAGAATAAAACCTAACGTAATTTTAAATTGTAAAGTAATTAAGCTGTAATTGCTCTACAAAAGGATGTATATAAACAATCCAAAACGTATCGTAGTAGAAAAATCATAATATTAATTAAAGGTATTTTGTTTGATAATTATCTTGATAGGCATAATAAATATTTTTTGAGTTTATTTTAGGCCTTACGATATGTCTTAGTGTAATCAGCAGAAGCCCGACCGTAGGGACGCGCCCAAATTATCCAAATAAAAAATTCTAATCAATAGGCATCGGCAAATAAAATAAAACAATTCTAAAACACTTCACAAAAAACATAAATCAATATTAAATCAAAACCGCGATAGGGATACGCAGGGCTTGGTTCATTGC
>CAWUNH010000148.1:0-4291 GCA_963923435.1 uncultured bacterium | reverse complement strand
AATACCGATACACCATGCCTCTTAAAACACAACATGCATTGTATTATCAAGTCCTTTATTCCGGCATGTATTCGCAACGGCGGTTTTTTGCCAACGAAATGTACAGAATTGGCGGTTTTAAATCCTTACGAGGTTTCGATGAGGAGTCTATTTGGTGTACCTCCTTTGGTATTCAAACGGTTGAATACCGTTGGATGGTATCGGTAGATTCCTATTTGTATTTGTTTTGCGATATCGGATTCTATGAACAATTGGCCGTACACCGCTACCAAAGCGATTTACCCTACAGTACCGGCTTAGGGTTACAGTTAAAAACAGCATCGGGAATCATTAATCTGTGTTATGCGGCAGGCTCACAAAACCAATCGCCCATTCGGTTTTCTAGTGGAAAAATTCATGTAGGGTTTAAAGCCCGATTTTAATTGCCAATAATCCATTAATTTTATAATATGGTACGAACCCTTAGTTTACTTTTATTTGCTCCGCTGCTTCTGATTTCGCAGGCTTTCAATTACAGCAGTTGGAACGTTCAGCTTCTTTCACGAATTAACCCAGATACGTCTTTAAATACCACCCCCGTGGGCAATCGGTATTCGGGATGTTGGGGATGGTACCAATCCAATAAAAACCGTGAGTATGTAATTTCAGGCGCCGCCAACGGCACGTATTTCATCGATATTACCAATCCTCAAAATCCCGTGGTATGTGATTTTGTCGGAGGAAAAAAGGGCTGCACCTGGCGCGAAATAAAAACCTATCAAAATTACTGCTATGTGGCCAGCGATGACGCCAAGCCCAATACCTTTCAGATTATAGATATGCAGTACCTGCCGGACAGTGTACAGCTTATACATAACAGCAATTCCATCTTTGAACGCGGACATACCCTGTGGATCGATCAAAATAAATTGTACGTTGGAATGACAACCTTTTCCACAGGTTCTTCGCCCATGAGTATTTTCAGCCTGGCAACGCCCTCGGCTCCTGTATTATTAAAACGGATCGAACAAGACATTTCCATTAACCTTATCAATCAAGTTCACGACATGCTGGTTCGCAACGACACCATTTATGCCTCTGCAGGCTGGCAAGGCCTCCACATTTTAAAATACGTACCTGCTCAAAACACCCTACAACCGCTTTCAACCTATGCCTCTTATCCTTTTGCAGGATACAATCATTCCAGCTTTTTAACCCAAAATGGAAAATACCTTTTGTTTTGTGACGAATCTCCGGCTTCGCTTCCGGTGCATATGATCGATGTTCAAAACATTAACAATCCCCAACCCTTGCAAACCTTTAAAATGCGCCCCCAAACCACGGCTCACAATCCTTACATAATAGGAAACCAATGGGCCTTGGTTTCATCTTATCAAGACGGAATAATTCTTCTTGATATTTCCCAGCCCAATAATATTAAAGAAGTAGGCTATTTCGACACCTATCCCCAAGGAGGTTACAATACCGGTTTTTACGGAGGCGGAGCCTATGCCGGAAATTGGGGAGCCTATCCTTTTTTTCCAAGCGGACGAATTGCCGCTCAGGACATGCAAAACGGTATTTATATTTTAGATCCGAGCCCGGCCTATAACAGTACGGTTTCAATGCCGGTAGGTACGGTGGGCCTAAATTCCCTTTCAAATCCGGAATCTCAGTTGTTTCCCAATCCTGCTTCAAACGAACTGCACATTGCCTCTTCGCAAGCGATAGCGGAAATAATTATATACGATATCAACGGACGAACCGTTTCTAAAATTAACAGTCGCGAAGCCAATACCTTTGACTTAAGTCTTTTAACCTCCGGTTTATATTGGATTACCTGGAGCGATGCTTCCCAGCGTTATAACCAATTGTTGCAAATAAAAAAATAATCGCTTTATGACTACCATTGGAATTATCGGATGCGGCGCCATGGGGGCTGGTATTGCTCAGTTAGCCTTACAAAATGGACATCGGGTGGTGTTATTCGATCAGTCGCTTCAGGCCGTAAAACAGGCCATTCAAAGTATAGATGGACAACTTAAAAAGTTAATTGAAAAAGGTCGTCTTAGCGAATCTCAGTGGACCGATTGCATGGGGCGTTTATTACAGGCTGAACAATTGCATGATTTACAATCCTCTAATCTTGTTATAGAAGCCATAATTGAAGACTTGTCCATTAAACAAAGCCTGTTTAAGCAATTGGAAAAACACCTCTCCGAAACTTGCATTCTGGCCAGTAATACCTCCTCTTTGTCCATCGCAGCGTTATCTTCGGTATTAACCGCACCGCAACGATTTTTAGGATTGCATTTTTTTAATCCGGCAACTGTCATGCCACTTGTAGAGGTAATTCCGGGTGTACGAACCTCCAAGGAATCTACCGTATGGGTTTATAATTTAATGAAAGACTGGAAAAAAGAACCTGTTCTTGCAAAGGATACGCCGGGTTTTATTGTTAACCGTATTGCCCGGCCTTATTACAGTGAGGCGCTGCGTATTGCTGAAGAAGGAATTGCGGACTTTGCAACCATAGACTGGGCTATGAAATCCCAGGGTCAATTTAAAATGGGACCTTTTGAACTAATGGATTTTATAGGTCACGATGTTAATTATCGAGTTACAGAAACCGTATGGAAAGAATTGTTTTTTGATCCCCGCTTTAAACCCTCCATTACTCAAAAACGCTGGTTTGAAGCAGGATTGTACGGAAAAAAAGCAGGACGGGGTTGTTACCAATACAATTCTGCTGCGTCCATGCCCGAACCAACAAAAAATACGGAATTGGCTGCGGTTATTTTTAACAGAATTCTTTCCATGTTAATTAACGAGGCTGCAGATGCTTTGTATTATCAAATAGCATCCCGTGAGGATATAGAAACGGCGATGAAAAAAGGCGTTAATTATCCAAAGGGTTTATTGGAATGGGGCAATCAATTTGGACTTCAATTAGTTAAAGAAACACTCCACAAGCTTTACCATCGCTACCAGGAAGAGCGTTACCGCCTGAGTCCTAAAATAGAAGATTGCATTCAAGCAAATCAATTGCTTTAAAATGCAACATCTTTTACATTCTTTAATCAATAAATTTCAGCATTTTTTTTTGGCCCGATCCGGTGGGCATGGCATTCATTCTCCAATTGCCTACGATCTTTGCCGTTGGCTGGACCAAACCCGAAAACGGGCCAATGAGGAGTGCCAACAGTTGCGTTTATTACGTTCTGAATTAAAACGCGATACTCGAATTTTAAAAGATGCTGGATTTGGAAGCGGCTCCCGATTTTTTAAAAAACCCTACCGTCGACTCAATCAATTGGTTTCTGTTGGAATTTCAACCCACTTTAAAGCCCGAATCCTGTACCAGCTGATTCAGTATTTTAAGCCGGCCGAAGTATTAGAATTGGGAACCTCAATTGGTGTTACCACCTTGTATTTAGCAACAGCACAATTCCCCAACAAAGTGTACACAGTTGAGGGCAATAAAGACTATTTAGATGTTGCCTGCAGTCTTTTTAATCGCTTTAGGGAAGGAGCCTGTGTTGTGCCCACACTAAACGCATTTGATGCGGCTTTAATAACTTTTAATACAATGCCGGAATGGGTGTTTGTAGACGGATCGCACGATTACAAAAATACCCTGTCTATATTTAATGCTATTCAAAATTGCAAAAACACGCATCAAGTAATTGTTTTTGACGATATCTATTGGTCTAAGGAAATGACTCGGGCATGGAGCTACATAGTTTGTCATTCCAAAAATGCTCTGATTTTAGATGCTTTTCATTTTGGTATTGTAATTCAGCATCCGAACTTAAAATGCGGCTACTCTTATAAAATCAAATTGCGGTAATTCGCCGAGTATAAGTAACCGTTGGCCGAATAAATACGAATAACAGTTGCAATCGTTTTATTTTTGATTGTCCAATTCATTTGGACTAGGTCACCGGTATGGTGGGTTTATACGGTGACATTAAAGGTGCGACTTGTCGCACCTTTTTTATAACTCTAAAATCAACTGTTTTAATAGTTCAAAGGTTTCAAAATAGGCTGTTAACGGCAAGGTTTCGTGCACATCAAAAGGGTCGTGGTAGGCCGAAACACCCCCCATTGTGTAAAAAAACAGAGACCGAACGCCTTTTTCACTAAACCAGTAATGATCGCTGTTGGCGGCCTTACCCCGCGACTTCATTTGTTTGTTTAAATGCGGATATGGGGCAGATAGGGCAATAATACGATCCATTAAACTGCTATATATGCTGCCATTTACAACCGTACAACCTTCAGATCCATTACCTAATAAATCCAAATTAAT
>CAWUNH010000147.1:0-4304 GCA_963923435.1 uncultured bacterium | reverse complement strand
GTTTTAGGGCTTGGGCTTTGGTTACCTTACGCATTTGATCGTGGGTAAAACCCCTAAAGGGGCCGCCGCTTGCGGTTAAAATAATTTCTTCAATGGGATGTTCCCATTCTCCTGCCAGGCATTGAAAAATAGCCGAATGCTCACTGTCTACTGGAAAAATAGATACGCCTTGTTGATAGGCCGTTTGGGTAATAAGGTCTCCGGCAACCACCAGTGTTTCTTTATTGGCTAAAGCGATGTTTTTTTTATGTTGAATGGCTTTTAAGGTGCTTTCTAAACCTGCAAAACCTACCATGGCAGCTACTACTAAGTCAACAGAGGGCATGGCAATACAATCGTTAATTGCCTCGCGTCCGCAATACACTTTTATGGGCAGTGCGGCCAAGGCTTCTTTTAGCTTGGGATACGCTGCGGGATCATCAATAATAACCGCATTGGGTTCAAATATTTTAGCCTGTTGCGCCAGTAAGTTCCAGTTTCGACCGGCTGCCAATACCTCTACTTTTAAAACATCGGGAAGGGCTTTTACAACTTCGAGGGTTTGTATACCGATACTGCCGGTACTTCCTAAAATGGCCAATTGCTTCATGGGTGTACAAAGCTATCATTTTATTATTACTTTTACCCCACTGGGGTGCCCATTAGGGCTGAGATTATACCCTGCAGCTTGCTGCACACCTGATCAGGATCATGCCTGCGTAGGGAAATGGTTAAACACTCCAAATTTGTATTGTATGAAATTAGTTGGCCTTGGTTTTATTTTAATGCTTTATTCCGTTTCGGTTTATTGTCAAAACACCATGCTTCGTGTTTACAACAATCAAAATCAAACATTGGCAGGAATTTATGTAGCATCCAAGGATACCATTTTGCAAACCGATGCAAACGGTGCCTGCCTTTGGAAACATTCGTTTAAATTTCCTCAAACCCTGCGGTTTTATGCCCCGGATTACGATACGTTAGAATTTCGAGTAACAGATACTTTACCGGCATTTTATACATTTTCCTTAGCTCCAAAAGGAAATGCCTTAAACGAAGTAATTGTAAAATCCACACGAATAAACAACCTGTCTGGTTTTGCAACCACCAGTTTTAGTAAAGTGGAACTCGAATCTAAAAACACCGGCATCGATCTTCCTATGGTTTTACATAAGGTTCCTGGACTCATCAGCACCACCGATGCTGGAAACGGAATTGGGTACACCGGATTTAGAATACGAGGATCCGATCCCACTCGAATAAACATTACAGTTAACGGAGTACCCTTAAACGATGCCGAATCGCAACTTACCTATTTTGTTAATATGCCGGATTTTATTTCGAGCGTTCAAAACATTCAGGTTCAACGCGGTTCAGGCGCCTCCACTAACGGTTCGGGAGCTTTTGGAGCTTCGGTTCATTTTCAAACACAGGATGTTTCGGTTCATCCCTATGCTCGGTATATATTGGGTGGAGGATCCTTTGGTACCCTTCGAAATACGGTGGCGCTGGGAACGGGTCTTCTGGCATCCCGTTTTTCGATAGACCTACGACTGTCTGCAATTCAAAGTCAGGGGTATATCGATCGTGCTGCTTCAAAATTATACGCCGGTTTTTTTCAGTCTACATATTTAAATTCAAAAAACCTCATTAAACTGATTTATTTTCCGGGAATTGAAAAAACCTACCAGGCCTGGTACTATGTTCCCGATTCCTTGCTTATTAAACGTCGTACTTTTAATCCTGCTGGATATTACGTTCAAAATAACCAGGAGCGTTATTATCCTAACGAAACCGACAATTACCAGCAACACAATGCTCAGCTTCATTGGGTACATCAACTCAAAAAACCCTTAAGTTACAAGGCTACCTTGCATTTAACCCGTGGTAAAGGGTATTACGAGCAATTCAAATACCTTGAAAACCTGGCCTTGTATTACAGTCAACCCATAATTCATCAAGGTGATACCATTTTACAAAGTTCTTTAACCCGGCAGTTATGGCTGGACAACCTTTCTCTTGGTCAAATTTCTAATTTTAGTTTTAAAAATAAAGTGTGGGATTTAAATACAGGTATTTCCTATCAGTATTATCAGGGTTTGCATTATGGAAAGTTAGTTTCGGCCCCCGCGGTACCGCAATTTTTAGAATTTAAATATTACAGCGACACGGCGTATAAACACGATGCCAACACTTTTGTCCGGGTTGTTTACAGTGCTTTGGGTAAAATGTCGGCATGTCTGGATTTACAACAACGCTGGGTGTATTATTCCTATCAAGGGATACGTGCAATCGGCCAAAAGCCTCAGTTTGTAGATACACTGCTTTCGTTTTTTAATCCTAAAATAGGACTTTCAATGCCCTTGTCTTCGTCTTTAAATTTTCAAGTAAGTTATTCGAAGGCTCAAAAAGAACCCAATCGGGACGATTTTATTAACAGCATCCCCTCCAGTCGTCCAAAACCAGAGCAGCTGAACGATTACGAAGCAGGCCTTGAATGGAAACAAAAATTCATGCGCATGAACCTGCAAGCCTATTACATGGATTACCGCAATCAACTGGTTTTAGACGGTTCCATAAACAATGTGGGGGCCTATAATCGGGTTAATGTGGACAGAAGTTACAGAACCGGAATGGAATTGGAAACAGAATTTTCTTTTAAATCGGGTATGCTATTTGCCAATTTTTGTTTTTCAAAAAATCAAATAAAAGAGTATTCGCAATACACCGATCGTTACGATGCCCAGTTTAATTTTATAAATCAGGAATCCGTACTTTACCGTTCAATACCCATTGCTTTTTCACCGGGTTTAACCGCTGCGGCAGGCGCTCAATATTCTGTTTCTAGCCACATGGCACTGCAGCTGGATTGGCGTTATGTGGGCCCACAATATCTGGACAATACCGGATCGAAAGATCGGATGTTAAATTCTTATCAGGCGGCGGACCTTGGCATTCAAGTTTATAATTTTAAATCGTTAAAATCTTTTTCGGCCCAATTAATGATGTATAATATTTTTAACAGCCTTTACGAAACAACGGGTTATACCTATGGGTATTTGGTTGAAAACACGCGTTTTCAGTTTAACCACTTGGCTCCCGCAGCACCTTTAAACCTAATGCTGAGCTTACGCTGGAATTGGTGATTTTTAAAATTAGCTTTTTTTATTTGTATTTGCCAGGCGCGGTAATAGGACAGTGAGCTACTTGGTTTAATTAAAAAAAAATTGCTAAAAAAAGCCACTAATATACAGATCCTAAAACCTGCATTAGTTTCTCAATTTGACTTTGCCATAATTTTTTAGAGGAAATAAGATCTTGGGCAGATTCGGCAAAATCTGTTATAATAAGGGAAACATCGTTGGTTAGATCGTCTTTTTGGATACGGAACTCAAAATAGCTGCCATCGTTTTTTTCAACCCATTGAAATCGTGCTAACTGACCGTCTATGGTTTTTAATAAACGGGCTTGTTGAATTTGTTCGTCCCAAATAAAGGTAAACACTCCATTTCGGATGTTTAAATCGTCGCAAAACCATTCCGACAAGCCACTGGGTGTAGAAAAAAACTCATAAATCAAATCGGCTGATGCGCGAATTACAAATTCCATTTCAAATTTACCCTCCGGTTCTTTTTCGGTTTTAACCGCATATCCCGGAATTGATTTGGGAGCATTGGTTAAAGAATGGGCAATGGAAGCAATTTTGGTTAAAGAGATTTCATCTTTTTTACTTTTTGGTATGGTGTGGGTTATTGCCAATACTTTGGTTTCGGTAGTTTTTGCTTTATTGGTTTTTAAATCTTCTTTTACAATACTGGTATAGGCTTTGCTGGCCGAAAGAACATTCTCGTTACTTTTTTTGTTTTTGCCTGCAGATTGCTGAAGTGTTGATTTTTTTTGAGGAAGCGCTTTTAAAACAGGAGTCGGTTTTTTGGAAACAGGTTTTGAAACCGTTTTTTTATTTTTTGTAGGCGTTTGATTAACCGCTTTGTTTTTTAAAATTTTCGTTGAAGGGGAATGTGGTTTTTTAGTGGGTGTGTTTTTTTTAGCGGCAGACTTAACAATCGAATCTACTTTTTTAACTTTTTTGAGACTTTTTACGGATTTGTTTTTTAAAGTTTGTTTTATTTTGTTGCCTGAAGTTTTGGCAGAGGCTGTTTTTTTAACAGTCTTTTTATTGGCAGCACTTTTTGGCTTAGCTTTAGCAACCATATTTGGTAGTGTTTAAACCGCCAATATAATAAAATTATTATTCATTCAAAACGAATTTCTATTTTTATGAATAAAATACTTAAATTATATTTGCCCATCATGGCGGGATAGCT
>CAWUNH010000146.1:0-4305 GCA_963923435.1 uncultured bacterium | reverse complement strand
GCATACATACAATACCGGCTTTAAAGTCAGTAATTGCAAATCGGCAACGGCAGTAAGCTCATGTTCATCTAAATGAAGGCTTCGTGCCGACTGACCCGACTCCAATGCTAATTTAATACGGGACAGTACCTGATACTGCCTTGTGGCCTCCTTATCTGCGCCTGTTTTAGCCTGTTTTTCAATGCGTTTAATTTTTTGATCGACACTTTCCAAATCTTTTAACTGAAGTTCGGCATCGATAATTTCTTTATCGGAAATCGGGTTAACCCGACCATCCACATGAATAACATTGGGATCGTCAAAACAACGCAACACATGTAAAATGGCCTGGCATTCGCGGATATTGGCTAAAAATTTATTTCCCAAACCCTCGCCCTTACTGGCTCCTTTTACCAGTCCTGCAATATCTACAATTTCCACGGTAGTGGGAACTGTATTTTGAGGCTTTACCATTTCCACCAAAGTATTTAAGCGTTGGTCCGGGACGGTAATGGTTCCCACATTAGGTTCGATGGTGCAAAACGGAAAATTAGCCGCCTGCGCCTTTGCATTGCTTAAACAATTAAACAAGGTTGATTTACCCACATTGGGTAAACCAACGATTCCACATTTTAATGCCATTGACGCGCAAAGATACCATTTCGGAAGTTTGAAACCAGATTCCAACAATTGGTTAACGCCTTGAGTTGTTAACAGGAGTATCTTATTTTCAACATCCCCTTAGGGCTCCTGTATTCTTGTCCTACCTTTGCCATGGCATGGAAAATTCAATTAAACTTTGTACACAAATACGTCGCGACATTTTACGAATGGTTCATGCGGTTAATTCGGGTCATCCGGGAGGCTCTTTGGGATGTGTGGAGTTTTTTGTGGCACTTTACGGTCATGTTTTAAAACATAATCCCAAAAACTTTACCATGGATGGCCTAAACGAGGATCTTTTTTTTCTGAGCAACGGCCATATCAGCCCGGTACTATATAGCACTTTAGCCCGATATGGATATTTTGATATTAGCGAGTTGGCCAGCTTTAGAAACCTGAATTCCCGTCTTCAAGGTCACCCCACAACGCATGACAAACTTCCTGGTATTCGAATTGCGAGCGGTTCTTTGGGTCAGGGTTTAAGTGTTGCCCTGGGTGCAGCCGAAGCTAAAAAATTAAATAAAGACCCCCAGCTTATATACAGCCTGCACGGCGATGGCGAATTGCAGGAAGGTCAAATTTGGGAAGCCGCCATGTATGCTTCGGCCAAAGGCACAGACAATATTATTGCCACCATCGATTATAATGGACGGCAAATTGACGGAAATGTTGAAGATGTGTTGTCCTTGGGTAATTTAAAAGCCAAGTTTGAAGCCTTTGGTTGGCTTACACTCATTAATGAAAACGGAAATCAGCTTAAAGCGGTACTCGACAGTCTAAAACTTGCTAAAAGCTTTACCGGTAAAGGGCGCCCCGTAGTTATACTCATGCACACGGAAATGGGTATGGGCGTTGATTTTATGATGGGCACGCACAAATGGCATGGTTCGGCGCCTAATGACGAACAATTAAAGCAAGCCCTTTTGCAACTTACCGAAACTTTGGGAGATTACTAAAAATGGCCAAAGCCAAGCCCTATTTCGCATTCAGTAAACTTACCCAATGGTTTACTATGTTTTTATTATGCTGTTTTGTTTTACCTAGTAAAACACAAACTTCTAAAGACAAAATTCGCCTCTTATTGATTTTAGATTGCTCTTACTCCATGTATTCCAACTGGGGTCAAGAAACCCGAATGGATATTGCCAAGAAAAAAATTATAGAGTTTGTAGACAGTCTCGCTAAACTGCCCGATATTCAGTTAGGGCTTCGCTGTTACGGACATACAACCCTGTACCGCCCCGACCGAAATTGCGAAGACACCAAACTGGAAGTCCCTTTTGATGCAGCAAAAAGCAATGCGGCCCTTATTAAAAAGCGCATTCAAAATTTGGAACCCATGGGAACCACGCCTATAGCCTATTCGATAGGACAAAGCGCTTCGGATTTTCCCCCCCTTGATTCTTTTAATAACAGAATACTCTTAATTACAGACGGTATTGAAGAATGCCAAGGCAATCCTTGTCAGGTTAGCTTAGAATTACAACAAAAAAAAATAATTGCCAAACCCTATGTAATTGGCATGAATGTCGCATTGCAAGATCAACATCAACTGGATTGTATTGGTCGTTTTTTTAATGCCGAATCACCGGAACTGTTTTTAAAAGCCCTCTATACTGCATTTTCAGATATGCAATACGCTACTACGGCTCAAGTTTACCTGCTGGACGATTTTCAAAAACCCACCGAAACAGACGTACTGATGAGTTTTTATGATCCAGAGGGTATAGAACGTTATCAATGGATTCATACGCTAAGTAATTTGGGACTTCCGGATACCTTAATTTTAAATCCCCGAATACCTTATACCCTTAAAGTACATACCCTGCCTCCGGTGGAATCAAAACCCATTATCCTTAAACCGGGCGGACACACCATCATTCCCTTGGCTGTGCCCCAGGGTACATTGCAATTGGACCTTAGCGGAAAACCTATATGGTTTACGCCATCGGTAATTGTGTATCCGCACAAGAAAAAACAATTGCTAAACGTTCAGCCCTTTGGAACTCAGGTTAAATACCTAAAAGGGTATTACGATTTAGAAATTTTAACCCTTCCACGGCTTTACAAAAACAATGTTTTTATTGAGGGGCAAAGTGTTCGACATATAGAAATACCCGCTTCGGGTGCCATTCGTTTTATTAAAGCCAATCCGGGTACCTACGCGCTGTTTGTTTTAAACGGAACACAATCGCGCTGGATACATTACCTTTCAAACACGGAGGGCGAAGAATTGGTATTTCTATTACCAGGAAATTACCGTATGGTATACCAAGCCTTAAATATAAATCAAATAGAACGCAGTAAAACCTTGGATTTTACAGTAACTTCAGGAATGAATAAAACACTACCAATAAACCAATGATGACCTATACCAACACGGGCTCAAAAGATACCCGATCCGGATTTGGCGCCGGCTTACTTAAACTGGGAACACTAAACCCGCAGGTTGTTGCATTGTGTGCCGACTTGACCGGATCCTTAAAAATGGATGCGTTTCAAAAACAATTTCCCGAACGGTTTTTTCAGGTTGGAATTGCCGAAGCCAATATGATGGGCCTGGCTGCCGGGTTAACCATTGGCGGAAAAATTCCGTTTACCGGAACCTTTGCCAATTTTAGTACCGGACGGGTTTACGATCAAATTCGTCAAAGCATTGCATATTCGGGCAAAAACGTAAAAATTTGCGCTTCACATGCCGGACTTACTTTAGGAGAAGACGGTGCCACTCATCAGATTTTAGAGGATATTGGTTTAATGAAAATGTTGCCGCACATGACGGTAATTAACCCCTGCGACTACAACCAAACCCTGGCAGCCACCCTGGCAGTTGCAGATTTTGAGGGTCCTGTTTACCTGCGTTTTGGACGGCCTGCTGTTCCTAATTTTACCTCCGATCAAAATCCCTTTATTATAGGAAAAGCCTTGCATTTAAAATCCGGAAACGATGTGAGTATTTTTGCAACAGGTCATTTGGTTTGGAAAGCACTGGAAGCTGCTGAAATACTAAAAGATAAAGGGCTGGATGCGGAAATTATTAATCTTCATACCATTAAGCCTCTCGATACGCAAGCCATACTGGAATCGGTGCGTAAAACCGGATGTTTGGTCAGTGCCGAAGAACATCAAAAGAACGGCGGAATGGGAGACAGTATTGCGCAATTTCTGGCCGAAAATCTTCCATGCCCCCAAGTGTTTGTTGCTGTGAACGATTCATTTGGAGAAAGCGGAACTCCGGAAGCTTTAATGAAAAAATACCATCTCGACACAATGGATATTGTCGATGCCGCGATTCGGGCCCATTCAAAAAAATAATACTATTACTTATGCTGAATTTTTATTTGATGCTCGTATTGCCAAATAAAACAAATGGACCAAGCAACCAAACTTACTCCAGCCTGTGATGTAACGGTATCCTCATAACACAAACCCAAGCACAGGGCCAACCAATATAATATAAAGGGATTGCTTTTAATTGAAAACCTAAAAAACGGATATAAGCAAATTCCTGAAAACAAGATCAAGCCTATAAATCCTGAACCCAAAAGCAGCGTTATAAATTGCTGATGAGGTTTTTTATATTCGGTGGGCTTTATTTGGATTTGCTGTTTATAAATGCGATTCATGTCCGATTGAATATCGCCTGGACCGGTTCCAATCCAT
>CAWUNH010000145.1:0-4325 GCA_963923435.1 uncultured bacterium | reverse complement strand
GGCCGCATCCGTTTTCCCTTTCCGGCCATCGGAATAATGATTTTCATAGCAGGGTATTCAGAGCGTAAAAATAAGATAAATTAGGGGTTTTATGGCGCTCGCACGATATTATCTGGCCTGCATTCCTGAGGGTCCTGTAAAATTCCAAATTCTTGACGAACAAAAAGCGCTTTTCGAGCGCTATGGATTAAAAGCCATGTTTAACAGCCCGCCCCATATTACACTTTACCGGCCATTTGAATGGGAAGAATCGCGTGAGTCGTATTTAACAGACCGACTTATTTGTAATTTTAAAATTGACCCGTTTGATGTTGTTGTAAAGGGATTTTCGGGTTTTCCACGCCGCGTGCTTTTTCTTAAAATTGCGCCCAATGAAGAATTGCAAGCCCTGTACAAAAGCCTTCGAAGATTTATGCGGGAACGCCTTGGAATAATTAATGAATATTCCAATGCATACGGGTTTACTCCGCACATAACACTGGCCTTTAGAGATTTAAAACCGGCCTTGTACGATGCCTTGATAACAGAATATAAAAACCGAATTTTTGAAGGGCGTTTTAATGTATCAAAAATTTGGTTGTTAAAACACGACCGTACATGGAAACCTATAGTAAACTTTGGCAGTTTATGATTTTAAGTCCCTATTGTTTATGTATCCTAATCTGTATAAAATTTAAAACGGAAGGCCTTAATTAAAAAAAATTATTGAGGATTCAGAGCAAGCCAAGTCCAGTGCAACAAAAACTCTTTTACTTTTTGCGTGCTGTGTCCCTTGCCTTCTTCCAAGTAACTGCTGTTTTGGGTGTGAAGTCGATGGCCTTGCGCATCAAGGATTACAAAAACCGGAAATCCAAAACGCTGGGGATAACCCAATGTTTTTAAAAGTAATTCGTTTCTGTTTTCTTTGCTGTAATTTAAATGAAATACAATGTAGTTATTGTTTAAAATTGTTTTAAGCTCTTCGGTTTCGTTAATTTTTTTTTCAAATGCCAAACACCAAGAGCACCAATTGCCTCCAATTTGAACAAACACATGTTTACCTTCGTTTTGGGCTTTTGTTAATGCAACCGAAAGTTCCTTTTGGGCATCGGCCTCAGGGTGGTATATTGAAACGTTTTGTGCTGATAAGGATACAATACAGGCAGTATTGAGCAGTATAAATAGGAAGCTTTTTATTAACCCCATACAAAATTAAAAGTAAAACAAATCTTTGAGTTTATACAATCTAAAATAGTTTCCACAAATCCGTTCCGTGTAAATCATAAAATCAATTTAATTTTAACTACTTAGGCCCGTTTTGATTCTCAATTATCCTTAAAATTACCTAAATAACTTGATTTAATACTTTGGTTTTAAACCTTTTACTTAATACCTTTGTTTCTCTCTAAATAACACCATGAGCCCGAAAAATTCTATGTTTGCCACGTCCATCGGTCAAAAATTTACCATGGGACTAACCGGCTTGTTTCTTGTCAGTTTTTTAATTGTTCACGTTAGCATTAACAGCCTCATTTTTTTAAACGATGGCGGAGTATCGTTCAATGCGGGTGCCCATTTTATGTCCCATAACCCAATCATTCGAATAGTAGAAATTGGTTTATTTGCCGGTCTTGTTTGGCACATTGTTCAGGCTTTACGTTTATCTATAAAAAATCAAAACGCGCGTCCGGTGGGATATTCGGTGCAGGGCGGTTCGTATAACAGCTCTTGGTATTCGCGCTCTATGGGCATTTTAGGCTCACTGCTTTTAATTTTTTTAATCGTTCATTTGGCTAACTTTTGGTTGCCCACCAAACAAGCCCTGTTTAAAAACCAGGAGCACAATACCTATGAAAACATGAAAAATGTTTTTTCCAATGGGTATTTGGTTGCCCTTTATGTAGTGGGGGTCTTAAGTTTAATGTACCATTTATTGCATGGATTTCAATCGGCTTTTCAAAGCCTGGGCATCAACCATAAACGTTACACTCCTATTATTCGCAAAACCGGCATTTGGTTTTCTGTTGTTGTTTGCAGTTTGTTTGCTGCCATGCCCATTGCCTTGCATTTTAACTTATTAAACTAAACCTATGTCCTCAACCTCTCGTCTCGATTCAAAAATACCCCCCGGTCCTTTAGAGCAAAAATGGACAATGTACCGGTCTACCGTTCCATTGGTTAATCCGGCCAACAAGCGTAATTTAGAAGTGATTGTAGTTGGTTCCGGCCTGGCGGGCTCCTCTGCGGCGGCCTCCTTAGCTGAAATGGGATACAAGGTTAAAGTTTTATGTTTTCAAGATTCTCCTAGGCGCGCGCACAGTATTGCCGCCCAGGGCGGTATTAATGCTGCAAAAAATTACCAAAACGACGGAGACAGTGTTTACCGCTTGTTCTACGATACCATCAAAGGTGGCGATTACCGCGCACGCGAAGCCAATGTTTACCGTTTGGCAGAAGTTTCGGGCAATATAATTGATCAGTGCGTAGCCCAGGGGGTTCCGTTTGCGCGCGAATACGGCGGAACCTTAAGCAACCGTTCTTTTGGAGGCACTCAGGTACAAAGAACCTTTTATGCCGCCGGACAAACCGGTCAACAGCTCCTACTCGGCGCATACAGCGCCCTTCAACGTCAAATTGGAATGGGCTCCGTTCAACTATTAGCCCGGCACGAAATGATGGATTTGGTTCTTTCTGAAGGAAAATGCCGGGGTATAATCGCCCGCAATTTAATTACAGGAGCGCTCGAGCGCCATTTTGGACATGCAGTATTGCTTTGCACGGGGGGTTACGGCAACGTCTTTTATTTGTCTACCAATGCCATGGGAAGTAATGTTACGGCGGCCTGGAAAGCCCATAAAAAGGGCGCCCTGTTTGCCAATCCCTGTTTCACGCAAATTCATCCCACCTGTATTCCCGTTAGCGGTGACCACCAGTCTAAACTCACGCTTATGTCGGAATCGTTACGTAACGACGGGCGCATTTGGGTTCCTAAAACCAAAGGCGACTCGCGTAAACCCAATGAAATTCCAGAAGAAGAACGCGATTATTATTTAGAACGGCGCTATCCGGCTTTTGGTAATTTAGTTCCTCGCGATGTTGCGAGTCGTGCTGCCAAAGAACGCTGCGATGCCGGATACGGAGTTGGGGCCAGTAAAATGGCTGTTTATCTTGATTTTTCTGCCAATACGGAACGTTACGGTCGTGTGGAGGCCAATAAATTGGGTATAAGCAATCCTTCAAAGGAAGAAATTAAAAGACTAGGCCGGGACGTGGTTAAAGAAAAATACGGCAACTTGTTTGACATGTACAAACAAATAACCGGCGAAGACCCATACGAAGTTCCCATGCGAATTTATCCTGCCGTTCACTATACCATGGGCGGCCTCTGGGTAGATTACAATTTAATGACCAACATTCCGGGTTTATATGCACTTGGCGAAGCAAATTTCAGTGACCATGGTGCCAACCGTTTGGGGGCCTCAGCGCTTATGCAAGGATTGGCCGACGGTTATTTTGTTATTCCGTATACCATCGGTGCATACCTCTCGGGTGAAATTAAAACCAAGGCTATGCCTACAGATCACGAAGTTTTTGTGTCCTCTGAAAACGAAGTTCAAAAACGTATTGAAACTTTAATGTCTATAAAAGGGAAGCGTTCGGTCGATTATTTTCACAAACGTTTGGGTAAAATAATGTGGGATCAGTGTGGTATGGCCCGTAATAAATCCGGATTAATGCAGGCCATAGAAGACATTAAGTCTTTACGCGCCGAGTTTTGGTCGGATGTTCGAATACCGGGAGATGCTTTAAGCTTTAACCCTGAACTTGAAAAAGCGGGTCGGGTTGCAGATTTTTTAGAGTTGGGCGAGCTCATGTGCATCGATGCCTTGGACCGTGAAGAAAGTTGTGGCGGCCACTTTCGAGAAGAATACCAAACTGAAGAGGGCGAAGCGCTCAGGCAGGATGATACATATTCCTATGTAGCAGCCTGGGAATATCAGGGAGAAAGCCGGTTTGTGCTGCATAAAGAAGAATTACAATACGAAAACATAAAAATTGCTCAAAGGAGCTATAAATAATTCATACCTATGTCAACTGCTCATATGAATTTAACTTTAAAGGTTTGGCGACAAAAAAACGGTCACGACCGAGGACGTTTTGAAACATACTCTGCCCGTAACATTTCTCCAGATATGTCTTTTTTAGAAATGATCGATGTTGTAAACGAACAGCTTATTCAAGATGGTAAAGACCCCATTGCCTTTGATCACGATTGCCGAGAAGGTATTTGCGGAATGTGCCTGTCTCTTATACACATCTCCGAGCCCACGAGACGTAGAGGAATC
>CAWUNH010000144.1:0-4351 GCA_963923435.1 uncultured bacterium | reverse complement strand
CAGCGTCAGATGTGTATAAGAGACAGGTGTTTCTCCTAACGCAATGGTTTTGGAAACCGATTCGCAGAGGTCTACCCATACCCATTGGGTGATGGTAGCGGTACAACCGTTGGCATCTATTCCGGTGCAAGAAAATTGGGTGCTGCTGTTGGGCTGAATAAAAAGCGGATTTACCGTATGCGTTCCTGGCTCCCAGGTGTATTGCAGGGCTCCCAGGGCGGTTAATAAAATAGATTCTTCGCTGCAAATTAACGTGTCTTTTTGAAACACCGAAATTGTGGGCTGTGGCCAAACCCACAAACTAAGCGTGGCCTGACAAACACAACCGTTGGCAGAGGTTCCGCTCACTGAATATTGACTGGTAAGGCTGGGAGAAACCAAGAGGGCCGATCCGTTAAAACCGTTGTTCCAAGTATAGGATTGCGCCCCTGAGGCCGTTATGCTAACGCTGCTGCCGGCACAAATGCTGGGCGGAGCAGATAAGGTAATTACGGGCGCGGGTACAACATTTATAAAAAGCGTTTTGGTAGACTGGCAGCCGTTGGTTCCGCTACCAGAAACCGTGTAAACGGGAGATGTTATGGAATTAAGAACCAAACTGTTTTGAACAATGCTGCCCGGCTGCCAGGTATAGCTTTGGGCGCCCGAGCAACTCAACGTTAATTGACCGGGAGTACACAGGGTGTAACTGGAGCCCACCGCAAGACTGGGTTGAGGCAAAACAGCAAAGGTTTGAGATACAGATGAACTTGGCCCGGCTGCATTTGAGGCCATAAGGCTAATGGTATAAATTCCCGGGGCAGTTGCAGTAAACAGCGGATTGGAGGCCGAAGGTGCCGACAGGGTACTGCTTAAAGCAGGCAAGGCCGACCAGGTCCAGGTGGTGGGAGCATTGCTGGACAAATCGGATAAAGGATAACTTGTACCGGCACAAAAAGATGCAGCACTGGGTGAAAACGCAGCTACCGGCGGCTGCAGAGGTGCATACAAACTGGCAACCCAAACGCCCCGTCCGTAGGTAGCGGCAAAAAGCAATCCCTGATTGGCGGGAGAAATTTCAAGTTCCGAAATGGGAACGTTGGGCAAATTGGTATTGTATAAGGTCCAGGCGTTGCTGCTGTTGTCTTTGTAATACACGCCTACATCCATGCCAACATATACACGGTCGTTCGAACCGGGTTCGTAAACAATGCAATTGGCAGGAATATTGGGTAAATTAAACGAAACATTGGACCAGCTGGCACCGCCGTTGGCGGTATAAAACACTTTATTTCCGGAGGAGTAACTGCTTAATACAACCCAGGCTTTATTTGCATCGCTGGGCGATACACAAATATATTCGGGCCATCCCAAGTTAATGGGCACAGAGCCCGTAATGGTGGTCCAGCTGGCACCGGCATTCGTGGTTTTGTAAATGCCATCGCTTTTTACCACATAAATAACCTGGTTGTTGGATAGCGAAATGGCAAACTCTCTAACCTGTGTGGTTGTAGGCATGGGGGCCAGAGTGGACCAGGAGACCGCTAAATTGTTTGAAACAAACAGGTCCTGCCTACCGCAATACAAGCGTGTAGATACCATGGGATCTTGTTTCCACACAGTTAGCCAGGGAGCATTGCCTGTTAAGCCTGCAGTGGCCCCGCTCCAGTTAATGCCACCATTGGTAGAGCGGTTCATGCCGCCGTTTTGGTATTCGCCAAACACGTTTAAATCGTTGGTGCGATCGATAAAACAATCCATTCCGTCTCCGCCCAGGGCGGCATTGTAGGTGGTACCGTTCCAAATACTGGTTCCGTTATCTTGGTGCCCCGAAATCCATTTATTAGCGGTTAAGGAGGACATGCCCATGCGGTAAATTTGAGAAATATTCATTGTTCCGGAAATTTCGGTCCAGGTATTAACACCGCGGCGGTATACGGTACCATCGTTAATAACGTACAGCGTTCCGTCGGGGGCATATTCAAGATCATGCTGGTCGGCGTGCGTAAATGGAGCGCCGGAGCCAACCCAATGTCCGTAGATACTCCAATTATTGCCGCCATCGGTGGTGCGCCAAACATTTACACCGCCCACCACAACTTCGTCTTTATTATTGGGCGCGCAGGCAATGCACAGGTCGTACCAACCTTGGCCACCGTTATCGGTTCCGGCATTGGACCAGCCTAAAAGATTAAGGGTATTGGTACTGGCGGTAAAAGCCATGCCGCTGTTAACCGATTTGTAAAAACCCTGATAACCGCTGTTGCTGCTGCTGGAGGCCAGCACATAAACATAATTGGAATCGTTGCTGGTTACGGCAATTGCCATGCGGTTAACGCCGCTTGAGGCAATACCGTTGGTAATTTGCATAAAGTTTTGTCCTCCGTTGGTAGAAACACTAAAAGAATTTCCGGCCGCGTAAACCGTATTGGGATCACCGGGTTTAAATTCCAAATCGCAGGTGTTTGCTGCGTTTACAAGCGTCCAGTTGGTGCCGCCATTGGCGGTTCGGTATACGCCGCTATTGGTTGCAGCCAAGAGTATTTGGGGATTGCTTGGATTAATAATTAAACGCCGAATTAAAAACCAATTGGAAACCGGATTGGTTAAACCCGTGGTAAACCAATTTTGCCCTCCGTTGGTGGTTTTTAAAACCCCAATGCTGCGGTTGTCGCCCGCATCGCCGTCTCCGGTAGCCAAGTACATAACCAATGTATTGGTTGGATCTACAGCCAAGTCGCTGCAACCGGTTACGGGTAAAAAATCGGTATTGGTGGTCCAGGATTGGCCTCCGTTGGAGCTGGACCACAATCCGCCTGCAGGTGCGCCAACCCATAGTCTGGAATACTGGGTGGGGTGAATGGTAATAAAATTAAGCCTTCCCGACTTTAACAATTGTGCGCCTGCATTGCCGCTGATGGCCCCCATGGGCCCAACGGCCGTCCAGGTTGCCGAGGCTACCAGGGCCGATTGACCGAGCGGTTTTAGTAAAATTTGTTCGTTTTGCCATTCCTGAAAATGAGATTCGGTTAAATGCAATTGACTGAGTTTGCCGCTGGGAAACACCCGTGGTTCGGCAAAATGTTCAAAGCGCCGAAAGGCTTTATAACCCTTTCCTTTTTCTGATTTATCGTGTGTTTGCCAATAGCTTTCAAAAGACTGTTGTATATCGTACAAATTAGCATCGGGCCGTTGAAGCAACTCAAACCAAGATTGTGCATTCAGGTTTAAAAAACCAATTAAACAAAAAAATAAAATGGGTTTGCTTGTCATAGTGGGTAAAGATACAAAAGGTTAATTAACCTGTTAATAAAGCAAGATTGCAGCAGATGTTTGGCAACTCAATGGGTGTTATTTTAGCTTTATGATTGCAACCAAGCAAATTAGCCTATTGGGGTTTATAGGAATTTTATTTTTAAATGCCTGTACGGCATACAAAGACGCTCAAAAAATGGCCGAATCCAGCCAGCAGGACTTAAAAAAATGCCAAACTAAAAGCCAGGGCATGGAATTAGAATTGGCCGAACTGCGGGCCCGGTTTCAAAAATTTGATAGTCAAATTAAAAATTTAATTAAAGACACCACGCAGGCCCATGCTTTGTCCAGGCAGGCTGTGCAGGAGCTTAAAGCCATTCAAAAAAACAATGCCGAATTAAATGCACGGGTAAATCAGCTGCTTAGCGGTTCGGATCGCGAAAATGCCAAACTCAGCGGCTCCTTACAAAAAACACGCGAAGACTTGCTTAAAAAACAAGACGAATTAACCGAACTTGAAACCCAGTTAAATCGCCAGCGCAAAGCCTTGGATATATTAAACGAGGAATTAAAGAAACGGGAAGCCCGGGTTACAGAACTGGAAGACATTTTAAAACGCAAAGACGATGCGGTTGCGGCCTTAAAGCGCAAATTAACCGAAGCCTTATTAGGATTTGAAAACAAAGGACTCACCATTACTCAAAAAAACGGCAAGGTGTATGTTAGTATGGATGAAAGCTTGTTATTTGCCAGCGGAAAAACCGAAATTGAAGCCAAGGGCCTGGAGGCTCTGCGGCATGTGGCCAAGGTGCTGGAGCAAAATCCAGAAATAAACATGATGGTAGAGGGGCATACCGACGATGTTCCAATGAATGGCAAGGGCGAAATAAAAGACAACTGGGATTTAAGTGTAATGCGCGCCACCTCCATTACCAAAATAATTTTAAATGCAGGAAACATTAATGGCAACCGAATTACTGCTGCCGGAAGAGGCGAATTTTTTCCCATTGAAAAAGGAAGCAATTCGGAAAACCGAAAAAAAAACCGAAGAACGGAGTTAATCCTGAGTCCAAAACTGGACGAATTGTTTAAGGTATTGGAATCGAATTAAGCCGGG
>CAWUNH010000143.1:0-4373 GCA_963923435.1 uncultured bacterium | reverse complement strand
ATGCTGTATAAAACTGCATTGCGCAAACCCTCTGAACGTGTTTTGGAATGTTTTGTAAAAAAACTAACATTCATGGGAATCATTGGAAATACACAGGGGGTAAATAGGGCGGCAAAGCCTCCCAATAAGCCGGCTAAAAAAAGTTCGATCCAGTTTAATTTTGAAAGTTCCGAAGCCTCTGAGGCAACCGGGTTTGACGTACTTTTTAAGGGCTTGGACGAATGGAGTGTATTGGTTTGAGTAGTTAAGGCCGTTGGCGTTTCAGTAGCAATAAAAGTTTGCGAAGCTACTCCAGCCGAACCTGACAAAACACCGATGGAAAATGTATCGGCAGGCGGAAAGGTGCATTGCACTGAGTCGCAGGCTTGCGACTCATACAGCCCGGCAACAACAAAGGGTTCGGAGCCTTGTGCTTTAATGCGTTGTGTAAAAACTGCTTTGTGTTCGTGATACGACACCTTCATGCCAAAAACCTTGTCCAATTCGGTTTTGGGAGTACTTTCTTGGAGCGTGCCGATTCGAACATAAGCCTTAGAGGGTGTGAAGGTAAAAGAGGTAGCGTTGGGCCCATCGGGGTCGGTTTGATGTAATGAATAAATATGCCAATGCGGATCGATAAGCGCTGTAAAAATTATATCGTAGCGGCCTTCGGTCAAAGCCTTGCTTTCTATTTTCCATTGCACATGAGATCGCTGGGCTTGAACGGTTAGCGTACTGAGCAAGAATAAAAACAATAAAACCCGAATCATTTTTTAAAGGTACAATTATTTTACAGGGCTGCTTATATGAAGGATATCTGTTTTGGGGGGCATGCAAAAACGATCGTTACAAACCATGTATTCGACCGGCACATCAAATGAAAAAGGCCGGTTTGAATTCCATTGCGCAGTTTGTAAAAACAGGGCGCGAACATGAAATACGCTTAAAGTATCTCCAAAAGCGGGCACGTAATTTTTGTGTAAGCCAACTTCTGTTGGGGCTTTCCACAATTTTAAATGAGCCGGACATTTTGAAAAGTCAAACCGGGTTGGCACCGGCCCCTCCGATTGCATTTGCTGGCTGTAAAGGTGCCAGCCGGGTTCGATCTGCGCCTCAAGGCTAATGATAACAGAATCTTTAAACGACGAATTTACCGAGGTAGGCTCAACCCATGTGCGCACTTTCCAATGAACCGGCGATTGAGCCCAAACCAGTTGGGTTAAAAATAGTACAAGGATAAACAGGTAAGGCATTTGTCAAAAATACAGCAGGGCTTAAAAACCATCAACTTCTTAACATTTATTACCGAGTTTAAAAAAATGCCGTACAATATACCCTAAATCGTTTTCCCATCGGTAATGGTGAACATAATCTGAAAGGGCGGCATCGGAAAAAAAAGAGCTTAAATTAATTACAGGACCCGGTATAGATTCATTACCCACGCCTACCATTCGGCGGCGGTTACTAAGCACACTCCACATGTTTTTTAAAAATTGGAGCGGTTCAGACATTAACCACATTAGGATGGGAGCTGTTATTAGAAACAGTGCCGCAAGTAAAAACTCCATGAATCGTTTTTTTCTGCGATTGGACGGATGCCCCGAATTTAAGAGTGAAAAGGCATATAATGGCACTTTACTGTTGGGCGCTTGCCCGCCCAAAATAGCCTCGCTGAGCGAAGCCACTACCCGAAATTTTAAGGGCTGCTTTGTAAAACGAACCATACAGGTTAAAATAAACGAAGCTGAAACCGCAGGCACACTGAAAATTAGTTCCTGAACACGATGAACGGGGATGCACGCTTCAATTTCTTTTAATGTAGACTCGTTGGCTCCAAAGTTTGAAAGTTGAAGGTGTATAATCTCTGCCGGGGGCTGAACCTGCGATTTCAATAAGCCCTCGATGCGGGTTCCCTCAGTAGGAGAGGCAATAATCAACGCGCTTCCGGGTGGCTCCAGGGATTTAAAAAACGATTGCAATATAAAGCGCGAGACTAACAAATAAACGCCCGAAAGGACGGCGCCCAATAATATAAGGGCTCTTGAAAAGCGATAGTACTCGGGGAGCAAGGAGTAAACAACTAAAATAAAGACGCTTCCCTGAAGCAATCCTCGGTAGGCCCGATGCGTCTGGTAGGGCGGGTCGTAGGCTCCTGATAAAAACATGGAGCCTGCCCAAATAACGGCATACAATGGAAAAAACAAGCGCAGCATGGAGTCGGAATAAAAATTAGGATACAGTTTAAACCAAACTTCATAGGCTCCTTTGCACAGATATAATCCGCACAATATAAATCCTGCATCGGTTAAAGGCAGAAGTAATTTTCGAATCCAAGAAGCTAAAAGCGTTAATGCGGCACGAAACCAAATGGCACCATGAATAAAGTATATAAACCATTGAGAAGTTTGCTTAGGCCGGTGTTTTTGTACAAATAAACCCATGGCCCCGTAAAACATTCGAACGTAGTTTAAATTGCCTTTTTTGGTGCTTTCACCTTTGTGATGTATAATGGAACTTTCTGCAAAATATATATTTTCATAGCCGGCCTGTGTTATACGATACGACAAATCAATATCTTCTCCGTACATAAAAAACCGCTCATCAAGTCCTCCAACGGCTTTAATTACAGAGGCCCGAATCAGCATAAAGGCCCCGCTTAAAACGTCTACACGTTGGGTTTGATGAGGGTTTAAATAAGATAAATGGTATTGTCCAAAACGTTTGGATTTTGGAAACAAGGCACTTAAACCAAACAATTTATAAAAGGCTACGGCAGGGGAGGGCAAGCCCCGTTTGCTTTCGGGTAAAAAACGCCCGTTACTGTCCAGCATCCGAATGCCAAGGGCTCCTGCTTGCGGATGCGCTTCCATGTAAGCAACGGTTTTAATAAGTGCATCTTCTGCCACAATGGTATCCGGATTGAGCAATAAAATGTATTTGCCTTGCGCCAATTCTAAAGCCCGGTTATTGGCTTTAGAAAAACCTAAATTTTGATTGCTGAATATACAACGGATGGGATGCTGACAGGTTTTTAAAAATTCGACCGAGCCGTCTACCGAATGGTTGTCAACAACAAGGATTTCAACGTTTAAATGCTGAACGGCATTTTTAACAGAAATTAAACATTGTTCTAAAAAATGCCGAACGTTATAATTAACTATAATGATGCTTAAATCCACCGTTTAAAGGCTCTAAAATAAATATAATTGTCTGAATGGGATTATTCCTACTTTTGTAAATAGCCTGCTGCACAGCGGGCTACTGGGTCCCATAGCTCAGTTGGATAGAGCACAAGTTTTCTAAACTTGCGGCCCTTGGTTCGAATCCAAGTGGGACTGCTTAAAACCCGTTTGAATTATACAAATGGATTCCGACTCCGAACAAATTTTAAAGCCCGCTTATACAATATCCAATAAAAAAAAGCGATGGGTGTATGCCCTATTAATCCTATTGATGGCAGTGTGTGCATTGTTGTTGGCGATTGGATTTTTTTTTGAAAAAAAGGCCAAAACGATTGTTTTAAAGAGCATTCAAGACCGTTTAAAACCCGGCTATGTTATTCAGGCTTCTGATATTAACCTGCGCGTTTTTAAAGATTTTCCCTTTATGGCTGTAGAATGCGAGAAATTGCAAATATTAAATAACACGGTAAAAAAAACAGATACGATTTTAAGCGCACAACAGATTTTACTCGGATTTTCTTTATTGGACCTATGGTCTGACACACTTAAAATTAAGCACATTTATATTTCCGATGCGCGGATGATATTACTAACAAACAAAAAAAATAAAGCGCTGTACGACTGCTTAAAACCCAATGATGCTTCCGGTTCAACGACCTTGGCGGTAAATAAATTGGCAGTTAAAAATTTTTTTATTGTTTGGGACAATCGGTTTTCTGGTGAACAAGCGGCGATTACTATTAAAAAAATAAAAACAAAAGGACTTTTAAGCGCCACAACCTCCACCTTAGATTTAAATGGCAGCCTGAATCTTGAATATTATAAATCGCAGCATATTTCTCTAAAAAAAAAATACTTTGAATTAGAACTTTTGTTGGCTAAAAATAATACCCGGTATGAATTTATTAAATCAGGATTATGGTGCGAGTCTGTGGCCTTTGATTTGCAGGGAGGCTTTAACTATAATAATCGGCTGGAAGACGTAAGCATTAAAGCGCATTTGAAATCCAAGGCGCTGGCAGATTTAATCAATTGGCTGCCCGAGCCACTGCGTAATAAATGGGTGCAATTTGAAACCGATGGAAATTTAGTGCTAAGGGTTAATGTAAATAAAACAACCAATTGGCATTTGTTTGCCGAGTTTGATGTTTCAAACGGAGTTTGGAAACACCAAAAACTTCCCATTACCATTCGGCAAATTCAAGCCAAAGG
>CAWUNH010000142.1:0-4400 GCA_963923435.1 uncultured bacterium | reverse complement strand
AATTTACTCCTGCTGGACGAACCAACCAACCATTTGGATTTACGTTCGAAGGATATTTTAAAACGGGCTATTCAGGAATATGAAGGAACGGTTATTATGGTGAGTCATGACCGGGACTTTATGCAAGGGATTTGCACCCGCTTGTTTGAATACCGAGACCGGCAGGTAAAAGAACACTTATGCGATATTGAAGGATTTATTGAGCTTAGGTTGGCAGAACGTAAACAAGCTCATGAAATTGAAAAACAAGCTAAAAAACCCGTTTCCGAGTTGCGCAATAGTTCTGAAAGTTCTACATTCCAATCGGTTCAGTCCACATTAAAAAAACTTGAAGCGCGGTTGGAAAGCCTTGAACAGGAATTAAAATCCAAAGAGCGCTTGTTGCAGGACGCCGAAGCGTTTAAAAACAGAAACGAATCCGATGCGTTTTTTAAAGCCTATCAAACAGAGAAAAATGAATACGAACGTTTATGGAATGAGTGGGAATCCTTAAGTTTACAAATTAAATCATGATCCGTCATCTACCCAATGCAATTACGCTGCTTAATTTATTGTGCGGTGTTTGGGCCATACACGCCCTGTATAATGGACAGGTTCAAGACGCAATAGGACTCATTGGTATAGCTGCTTTGTTTGATTTTTTTGACGGGATGGCCGCACGAATGCTGCAGGTAGCCTCACCTATTGGAAAGGATTTGGACAGTTTGGCCGACATGGTGAGTTTTGGTGTTTTTCCGGGTTTATTGCTATCGGAACAACTCCGATTGCACACGGCCGACGCTTCGGCCAATTCCTGGTCCAGTTATTTGTATCTTATTGCCTACTTAATTCCTGCTGCCTCTGCCTTGCGCCTTGCAAAGTTTAATCATGACACACGTCAATCCGATGGTTTTATTGGCTTACCCACACCGGCCAATACGCTGATTATTTGTGCCCTGGTTTGGATTAATCAACAGCCAATGCATTGGTTTTTTATTATTAATTCTGAAATTACCCTTACCATTCCTTTTTCGGTTTGGTTGTTTTTAGCACTTTATTTACCCTGGATGTTAAATTCTGAAATACGACTTTTAGCGCTTAAGTTTAAAACCTGGGCCTGGAAATCCAATTCCTATCGTTACGGGTTTTTTATCAGTTCTTTGCCATTACTGATTTTAGGATCTCATGGGTTTGCTTTAATTTTACTCAATTACCTTTTGTGGAGTTTTATTTACAATTGGCAACATTCTGCCTCGTCTTAAATTTTATATTTGTCGCATGACTCTGTATTCTGCATCCATTCGCGTAATGCCTTTAAAAGCATTATTGGATCCTCAAGGTAAGGCCGTAACGCATTCAATACAAAAAATGGGACTCAACTCCATTTCGCAGGTTCGTGTGGGCAAGCATTTAACACTGGAGATTGAAGCCTCCTCTGAAGAAGAAGCCCGAAGCCGGGTTGACGAGGCCTGTAAAAAATTACTCTGCAATCCGATCATGGAATTTTATGAATTTGATATTTTAGTTTTAAAAAACAATTAACTTAAACGTATGGGATATTTATTTACTTCAGAATCGGTTTCCGAGGGACATCCGGATAAAGTGGCCGATCAAATTTCAGATGCATTAATTGATCATTTTTTAGCTTTTGATCCGTCCAGTAAAGTAGCTTGTGAAACCCTTGTAACTACCGGACAGGTCGTTTTAGCGGGTGAAGTTAAATCTAAAGTTTACCTCGACGTTCAGGAAATTGCCCGTCAGGTTATTCGCAACATTGGATATACCAAAGCGGAGTATATGTTTGAGGCCAATTCCTGCGGTATTTTATCGGCCATTCACGAACAATCATCGGATATTAATCAGGGCGTTGAACGAAAAAAGAAAGAAGATCAGGGAGCCGGCGACCAAGGAATGATGTTCGGCTATGCTACCAATGAAACCGACAATTACATGCCCTTGGCTTTGGATTTAGCTCATGCGCTGTTATTAGAGTTGGCTGCCCTCAGACGTGAACAAAAACAAATCCGCTACCTGCGTCCCGATGCCAAGTCGCAGGTGACTTTGGAATACGATGCTCAAAACCGACCGGTTCGAATTGACACCATTGTTATATCAACCCAGCACGATGATTTTGACAGCGAATTAAACATGCAAGCAAAAATTAAAAAGGACCTCATTGGCATTTTAATTCCCAGAGTTAAAAAAAACTATCCTAAATATGCCCATTTGTTTAACTCAAAAATCAATTTTCACATTAATCCTACCGGGAAATTTGTGATTGGCGGCCCACATGGGGATACGGGATTAACCGGAAGAAAAATTATAGTAGATACCTACGGAGGAAAAGGGGCACATGGCGGGGGGGCTTTTTCCGGAAAAGATCCCAGCAAGGTAGATCGATCGGCCGCATATGCCACCCGACATATTGCAAAAAATTTAGTTGCTGCAGGGGTTTGTAATGAGGTGTTGGTACAGGTGTCTTATGCGATAGGGGTGGCTAAACCCATGGGCATTTACATTAACACGTACGGAAGTTCCAAAGTTGGATTAAGCGACGCAGAAATTGCCAAAACGGTAGAAACTATTTTTGACATGCGACCGTATTTTATTGAACAACGGCTTAAATTACGCAATCCAATATACAGCGAAACGGCTTCATACGGCCACATGGGCCGTCGCAATCAAACGGTAACAAAATCTTTTAAAAGTCCCGACGGTAAAGTTAAAACCATGAAAGTTGAGTTGTTTACCTGGGAAAAATTAGATTACGTTGCCCAGGTTAAAAAAGCCTTCCGCATTAAATAACCCGAGGGTTTACCAAGCTTATAAAGGGTAAAAATTATCCTTCGTTTGCTACAACATTTTACCGATAAATGCGTTACTTCGTACATGCGCCCGGTTATGTTGTGCTTGGTTTTTGGAATTGCACTTTTAAACCTTAATTGTTCAAAAGACCGTCTTTATTCGGGATCTAAAAACCCTCTTAGTACCACTACCGATACCCTGATGTTTGACACGGTGTTTACCGGAATTGGATCCGTTACCCGTAATTTTAGAATTAAAAACACACAATCCTCGCCGGTAAAAATAACCTCTATTGTGTTACAGGGTGGCTCTCAATCTTCTTTCATTATCAATGTTGACGGAAGCTCCGGAACGGTTTTTAAAGATTTGATTTTAGAACCGGACGACAGTTTGTATGTGTTTGTTCAAATAAAAATAAACCCCAACGATATAAACAGTCCTTTTATAATAAGCGATAAGCTGATAGTTCGGGTCAATGATCAGATTACCGAAGTGCAACTCGAAGCTTGGGGTCAAAACGCCTATTATCACAAACCCTTTCATGCCTTAAAGTTTAAGGATGGCAGTTATTTACCCTATTCTTTAATTTCCGAGCAACTTCAGGCCGTAACAGCATCGGGCAAGCGGTATACCCTTAAAACCGATAAACCTCATGTTATTTATGGTTATTTAGTAGTTGATTCCGTTGAAGAATTAACTGTTCCAGCAAATGTTAAGCTGTATATGAATTATAAGGCCGGTTTATGGGTGTACCGCTACGGCACCCTTAAAATTGAGGGAACATTGAACCAACCCGTGCTTATTCAGGGTGCGCGGAGAGAACCCGAGTATTTGGGCAGCACCGGACAATGGGACCGTATATGGATTAATGAAGGCAGCAATCAAAACAGCATTCGGCATGCCATTATTAAAGACGGTTTTATTGGGGTACAAACCGATGTGTTTGGTACAACACTGGGCGGTCCTGGTAAACTTGTTTTAGAAAACACGTACATACAAAACATGAGTAAATATGGCATACAGGCAATGGGTTATCAAATTGAGGCTAGCAATGTGTTGGTCAGTAATTGTCAGGAACGATTATTAAATATTGAATTAAACGGAAACTACCGATTTTTACATTGCAATTTTATTAATTTTTGGTCTCAATCGGCAAGAGAAGAGGCCTCCATTAGATGGAATAATTACTCTGAAATTGAAAAAAAAATCACTGTTTTTCCTTTGCAGCTGTATTTTGGAAACTGCATTTTAGATGGCAACAAGGATGAAGAGTTAAAACAGGATACAAAATCCAATACCGAATTATATGTGCAGTTTTCTAATACCTGGATTAAAACCCTGCGTGGCAGCTCCGATGGATTATTTTCAAATTGTGTAGCCTCTAAAACCTCGTTGGAATATAAAAATCCGGAAAATTACCAGTTTAAACTAAAAACGCCCTCCAATCAAATTCGGTTTTTTAACAGTCCTTCTGCGCAGTCCGATGCTTCAAAGGTTCCCTTCGATATTGAGGGCATACTCCGAAATACCCAGCAGGTAACTTTGGGCGTATTCGAGGATCCCTAAGTTTTATACCTTGAATTCTGTCTCTTATACACATCTGACGCTGCCGACGA
>CAWUNH010000141.1:0-4461 GCA_963923435.1 uncultured bacterium | reverse complement strand
ACACCTAAGCCTTCGTCGGCAGCGTCAGATGTGTATAAGAGACAGGTTTATCAGTGTTTTATATTGTTAAAAAAAGAAAAATTAACGCCATCTAAATCCAAATTTTGAGGGGCCCGGATGCCAGCTTGGTTGATAACTGTTTTTACCCATTCGGTAAAGGTTTTGCCGCATGCGTTTTCGAACCTTTCGGGTTTGGAGTCGTTTATGATAGCGTCGAATTGCTTTACGTTCCAAATTATGATACCGACGCGCCTCACGGTTTTGCTGCAACTGTTTCCAAAAACTTGTTTTTTTTATACTTGCAGAGGAATTTGCTTCCAACGGACTTGGGGCATAAGGACTGCTGGAAGCAACCAACTGACCGTTTTGCAATGCCTTGCGTTGTGCCAATAATATACTGCCACAGCCAATGCATAAAATTAACACAAACGTTTTCATGGAGCTGCGTTTTGCGGATTCCAGTGCTCCACCTCTACCCCGAATGTTTTTAAAAAATCAATTCCCTCATCGCTGGGCAATTGTTTAAATTCTGCATACGAATTTTGATAATACACTTTTTTTATGCCGGCTGTAAAAATAACCCTGGCACAGGCAATACAGGGCGACAGCGTAACATACAATACGGCGCCCTGCAAACTCACCTGATTTTTTACAGCATACAAAATGGCATTTTGCTCTGCATGCAGTGCCAAAGAACAGCTTCCTTTACTGTCGCGCGGACATCCCGTTTGCGGCCAACGTTCGTCACAATTGTGTGTGCCCGCAGGAGGTCCATTGTATCCCAAACTAACAATACGGGTGTCTTTGGCCAAAACGGCGCCTACCTGAGCTTTTACACAATGCGATCGACGGGCCAATTCGGAGGCTAAATTCATGTATATAAAATCAAAGGAGGGACGCATGGTTTAAACGGCTTCGCTGATTACCTGTTGAACGTGTTGGGGCAATACCCGTTTTAATACACCTTCGATGCCCGCTTTGAGGGTTTGCGTACTGCTGGGACAGCCCGAACAACTGCCGCGCATTTGAACGGTTACCACACCGTTTTGAAGCGACTTAAATGTAATTAAACCGCCATCCTGTTCAACGGCGGGACGAATATATTGCTCTAATACTTCAATGATTTGAGCTTCGATTTCGTTGCTGGGTGAAACGTGCTGTGTATTTACCGTAACCGATTTAGAGTGGCTGGAATCTTGCGGCATGTCCTGGCTGGGCAACTGATTGATCAAGGGTTTTTGAGCATTGCAATACTGCGTTAAAAATGCACGCAACTCCGATTGTATTTCATACCAATCGAGGCCATCGGTTTTGGTGAGGGTAATAAAATGCGAGCTCACCAATACCCGCTGAACAGCAGGAAATTTAAAAAGCTCATAAACCAGTGGGGCTTCATGCGATTTAGGAGGCTTAGAATACTCTGCAATGGCACCAGAAACCAACAACTGCCGGCTGGAAACAAATTTTAAGGCATTTGGATTGGGTGTAGCCTCCATATAAAATTCAAAACTTGATTCCATAATACAAAATTAAGGAATTCGATGCATGTTGAGAGTAGGCATCGTTAATACAGTAATTTTAAAAAAATTACTTACTGGAATTTATGCGTTTTGCCCATATTGCATAAACCGGAAAATGATCGCTGTATCCAGCCGTGTAACTGCCTCCGCTGTAGGTTCTAAAGGGATAACCTTTAAAATTTCCAAAATCGGATTTTAAAAAAGCCTTATTAAATACGCGGGCTTGATACAAGCCCCATTCTTTAAAATCGGGGTTGAGCAAGGGCTTGTTTACAATTATCTGATCAAATAAATTCCAACTGTCTTGGTATGCTAAACTTCCGATGCCTTGTTGGTACATTCGTTCCATTGGATTGTAAAAAAATCCCGGACTGCCCATTGCCTCATTGTAATCTTGCGAAGTTTTGAGTACGTTTTTGATGGATTCGTTGACCGGGTCGTCATTAAAATCACCCATAATAACAATTTTAAGCTGGGGCTCGGACTGCTCCAAACTGTCGCAAATTCGTTTTAAAAGCCGAGCCGCTCCGTTTCGGTTTGGACGGCTTGCCATTTCTCCACCCCTACGCGAGGGCCAGTGATTGATAAAAAACACCGTTGGCTCGTTTAAAAACAATCCTTTTACCATTAATATATCCCGGGTGCGGTGGGCCGAATCGGTTACCAATCGAACCGGAAAAGCATGCGCCTGTTTGACTTTAAAATAATTAGGATTGTAAATAAAGGAAGGGTCAACTCCTCTAAAATCGGGACCTTCAATATGCACCAATTGGTACTTTCGAGATTTTAAGGCGGGTTGTTTTAACAAATCGGCCACCACCCATTTATTTTCAATTTCACATAATCCCAGCACCGAAAGTCCATCGGGAGTCAAATCGGTGCCAATTTGCGAAATAACTTGGGCCAGATGTTCCAGCTTGGTTCGGTAGCGGTTTCCGGTCCAGGCATTACTGCCCTCGGGTGTAAATTCTTCATCGTTTTTCCATTGGTCGTTGAGGGTATCGTATAAATTTTCAACATTCCAAAAACCCAGCACGGCTAAGTGGTATTGCGTGTTTGGTTGCAAATTTTGTGCAAACACACCATAGCTCAACAAACCAAAGCCCAAATAAACATTCCAAAATTTCATCGCTGCAAACTCAAATTAAATTTTTTTAGATATGCCCAAAGTTCATTACTTATTAACATATTCCTAACTCCTGGCCGCTTGTTAGCGGGTACAATTTTATATCTTCGGGCCATGTTAAAAGTATTGCTCACGCTTTTAAGTATGTTACTGATTAAACCGGTAGTTGGCCAACTGGCTCCATCAGACAGTAGCTCTACAGACAGTTTGGAACAACAATTTCAATTGCCGGTATTTTCTACTACCGGCGCCGATGCAGAATCTGATATGGACCAGCAAGACGTGTCCTCTTTGTTACAGTCCAGCAAAGATGTATTTACTCAATTTTCCAGTTTTCAGTTTAGCAATGCACGTTACCGAATGCGGGGGTATGCGGCCGAAAATCAAATGATCATGATTAACGGAATTAATGTAAATAATTTGGAAACCGGTTTTTCAACCTGGTCTAATTGGGGTGGCTTAAACGATGTAACCCGATTTACCGAAACACGATTTGGATTAGGACCCAACCGCTATGGATTTTCGGGTCCCGGCGGATACACCTACATTAATTCAAAAGCCTCAGACTTTAAAAAAGGAACCCGGGCCTCCTATGGAATTTCCAATCGGATATTTCGAAACCGTTTTATGCTAACCCATTCTACCGGGGTTTTAAAAAACGGATTTGCACTGACTTTGTCGGCCTCCGCCCGCAATGGAAACGAAGTGTACATACCGGGTACCTACTTTAACGCGCAATCGTTTTACCTTTCTATGGATAAACTGTTTAACGAACGGCATTTGCTAAGTTTTACTGGATTTTACGCCCCCGTTGAGCAGGGCCGTAGTAATGGCGAAACGCTTGAAGCCTACGATTTGGCAAAAGATCCCTATTATAACAGCGCCTGGGGGCTTCAAAACAACCGGGTAAGAAACGCGTCGGTAAGCCGGGTAAACAAACCCCAGCTGCAAGCGCATTATGTATGGAAACCCAAAGCCGGGGTCCAATGGGATCAGGGAGTGTATTACAGTTTTGGCAAGAGCGGACTCACCGGTTTAAACTGGAACGATGCGCCTAATCCCCGACCCGATTATTACCGCTATTTACCAAGTTACTATTACGATACCGGAGACAGCCTTCAGGGATTGCAGTTAAGCCAAAACTGGAATCTTTATACCAATACCCGCCAAATAGACTGGGATCGAATGATTCGTATGAACCAGTCCAATTTATACAGTATTCCCGGATCTACCCTTGTAAATACTACCGAAACACGTGCCCGTTACATTCTTGAAAATCGTATAGAAGACCATCAGCAATGGGGTTATAACAGCATTTACAACCAGCGTAAGGGCGCCTGGTTTTGGAGTGCTGGAATACAAGCTTATTTTCAAAAAACCCAACGGTACAAAATTTTAGAAGATTTGTTAGGAGCCTCGTATTGGCTGGATTACGATCAGTTTGCCCCGGAACAGGGAGTTAGTTCGGAGGTTCAGCAAAATAATATTGAAATGCCGGACCATAAAATATTAACCGGAAACCGCTTTGGATACCATTATACGCTTTTAACCCAGCGTCAAGAAGCCTGGGCACAGCTGGAATGGACGGGCCAACGCATTGAAACCTATGCAGCCGTGAGTGTAAACCATCAAACCATACAACGCGAAGGCCATTGGGCTAATGGTAAGTTTCCTAACAACAGTAAGGGATTCAGCCGTATGCTGGACATGACCAATTACGGCGTTAAAACCGGAATTACCTATAAACTCAGTGGCAAACAGTTTATTACCGCCAATTCGTTGTACCAAACCCGTTGTCCGGAAGCTCAGAACATT
>CAWUNH010000140.1:0-4500 GCA_963923435.1 uncultured bacterium | reverse complement strand
GGCTAATGGCACTGGAGGAATTGGCGGCGGCGGCGGCGGTTATTCGGGTGGAGGTGCCGGTTCAAACAGCAGCAACCCCAACGGTAGTGTTGGAGGTGGCGGAGGCTCCTACAATTCGGGAATAAATCCAATCAATGTTTCCGGAATAAACTCCGGTGATGGAAAAGTATGGATCACGCGTATCTGCAATGCAGGTCCCAATCCTGTTAATACCACGCCGGTTTCCCAACAAACCCTGTGCAGTGGAAATGCAGCTTCTCTGAGTGTAAGTGGAACAGGTACTGTAAACTGGTATTCTACCGGTTCGTCCAATACCAGTTTGGGAACTGGAACTTCAATAACAATTTCTACGTTAACTCCGGGCAATTATACGTTTTATGCAGCTTCTACCAATACCTGTACTGAAGGTCCTCGCGTTCCAGTAACACTTACAGTTTTTGTAAGCCCCACATTAACAATAAACAGCAATGCAACCCTAACCTGTGCAGGGGACTTGGTAATGATTTCGGTGTCGGGTGCATCTACCTATACCTGGAGTACAGGATCTAATATTGCCACCATTTCGGTTTCTCCAAGTGTAACCACTCAGTATACGGTACTTGGTAAACAAAACGGTTGTACAGCCATGGCCGCAATAACATTAAGTGTTAAACCCTTACCCCTTTTAACGGTTACTGGAAACACGCATATTTGTATCGGACAAACCACAACCTTAAGTGTTTCAGGCGCAGCCTCCTATAGTTGGAGCACAGGAGCAACCACAAACAGCATTGTTGTCAGTCCAAGCACCAATACCAATTATCTGGTTGCAGGTACCGGAACCAACGGATGTATGAAAGACACCCTCATTAAAGTTAATGTAAGTCCGGTTCCCACGGTACAAATTGCCGGCAATTCGGTTGTATGTTCTGGCGATTCGGTTCTTTTAACAGCAAGTGGTGCGCACGATTATTCCTGGACCAGCAACGGAGCCCTTACTCCAACAGTTTATGTTTTGCCCCTTACTACAACCGTTTATACCGTTATCGGTTTTGTGAGCAATGTTTGCAGTAATACGGGAACCTTTGCGGTTCAAGTTAATCCTTCTCCAACCTTGTTAGTCACGGCCAGTATTCCCAGTATTTGCCCAGGCCAATCTTTAATGCTTAATGTCAGTGGTGCAGCGGGCTATACCTGGAGCACCGGATCCAATTCAACGTCCATCGGGGTAGCCCCATTGCAAACAACAACCTATTCCGTTTCGGGAACCAACACGGTATATTGCACCTCCAGTAAAACACTTCAGGTGACGGTATTGGATTGTTCCTCTATTTCAACGGTATCGCAATTAAACATTTCTCTGCATCCCATGCCAGTTAAAGACCTCTTGTATTATAATCTTACAAATACAGAATGTAATTGGAGTATTTATTCAGCTCAGGGCCAGTGTGTTTTAACCGGCACTTCCCGCAACGGATGCATTCAGGTAACCGATATTCCATCGGGTATTTATGTTTTGTTGATACAATCCGGAAAAGTGCAATGGCGTAAAACCTGGATTAAAGAGTAAATCTAATAGGTATTTAGTTTAGATTTTTATTTAAGAAAAACTAATTATAGGATGGGTTATCAATAATAATTAGATGAAAGTGCGATGCTTTTTGGTATGAATTTAAAGTACCTTAAATATTTACAATTATGTAAGTTATTTTAAATTGAATTTAAATAACAATTCGTAATTGCAACAATGGGTTTGATTGTTTTTAAAAAGGCGAATTTAATTTAAACCGAACTGTATTTTATTTAAAAGCGAAAGGGTTAAATATAATTTGGGTTTAGTTAAATAACGATATTAATGATTTTACGCGGCACAATGATAATTCGTTTTGGAATTTTATTTTGTAATAATTGTTGAACCGATTCTTCTTTCTTGATATGATTTTCAATGTGTTCAACGGCCCAATCGTAGGGTAATTCCAGTTGTAATTTTACTTTTCCGTTTATGGAAACCGGATATTTAAAACGGTCTTCTTTAATATAACCGGCTTGAAATTCTGGAAACGTAGAAAAACGGATGCTGCTTTGGTGTCCCAGTTGAAACCAGAGTTCCTCACATACATGCGGGGCCATGGGTGAAAGGAGAATCAACAGCGGTTCTAAAACAGGGCGCTTGTAACATTTTATTTCGTGCAATTCATTTACCGTTATCATGAATTGACTTACGCTGGTATTAAACGATAAGCGTTCGTAATCTTCGGTAATTTTTTTTATACACTTATGTAAAATTTTTAATTCGGAATCTGTTGCAGGTTCTTGGGTAACCATAAATTGGTTGTCTTGATAAAACAGACGCCATAATTTTTTTAAAAACCCTGTTATTCCACTAATTCCAGTTGTGTTCCAGGGTTTACTTTGTTCAAGTGGACCTAAAAACATTTCGTACAATCGCAGTGTGTCGGCTCCGTATCGTTCGCAAATTGCATCTGGATTTACCACATTATGCCAGCGTTTGGACATTTTTTCAACAGCCTGTTCGGCTATCAGGCAGCCGTTTTCCAGTTCGTATTCCAAATCTTTAAATTCCGGACGCCATTGTTTGAGTGCATCAATATCAACCAATTGATTTTCCACTAAACTAACATCGATGTGAATTTTGCTGGTTTTTCTGTTTTTTGCCAAACCTGCAGAAAGAATGTGTTGCGATTGTACGTCACGATGAATCATACAAGAGGTGCCCTGTATCATGCCCTGATTTACCAATTTTTGAATGGGTTCTGCATGTGGAATAATACCTAAGTCAAATAACACCATGCTCCAAAACCTTACGTATAACAAATGTCCGGTTGCATGTTCACTGCCACCTATGTACAAGTCGATGGACTGCCAGTACTTCATTGCCTCTTTACGGGCTATTTGATGGGTGTTGTGCGGATCCATGTACCTTAAGTAGTACCAGCTGCTTCCGGCCCATCCGGGCATGGTTGTAGTTTCGTATAAATACGCATTTTTATATTTCCAATTCAAGGCACGGGCCAGGGGAGGTGCTCCGGATTCAGTGGGCAAAAACTGATCAATTTCTGGTAATAGTAAGGGCAGTTCAGTTTCGGAAACCGGCTCGGGTAAATCATTTTTGTAGTATATAGGAATGGGTTCTCCCCAATACCGCTGTCTTCCAAAGGCAGCATCCCGTAATCGAAAACTGAGTTTTCGCTTGCCAATACCAAGCATTTCAATTTTTGAAATCACTTTTTGTATAGCCTCTTGAACGGTTTGTCCGTTTAAAAAATCAGAGTTTATTAAAAGTCCAGCTTTTGATTCGTTTGCAGTATCCTTTACCTCAGGCCCATCTATGACCTGTATAATGGGTAATTGAAAATGTTTGGCAAAACGATGGTCTCTGGCATCGTGTGCAGGAACTCCCATTACGGCTCCGGTACCATATCCCGATAAAACATAATCGCTGGTATATACCGGAATGGGTTGATTTGTAAAAGGATGAATTGCATAGTTTCCGGTAAACTGGCCGCTCACAGCTTTTATGTCGGCTTGACGTTCGCGTTCGCTTTTAATTTGGGTTAATTTGCAATAATTTTTAACCGCTTCTTTAAATTCGGGGAGGCTCAGCTCTATCAAGTCTTCGTGCTCCGGAGCCAGGGTTAAAAAACTAACCCCAAAAATTGTGTCGGGTCGGGTTGTAAATACACGAATGCTTTGTTCCGAATTTTTTAATTTAAATGACAGGGTGCATCCTTCGCTTTTACCAATCCAGTTACGTTGGGATTCTTTTATGGCATCGCTCCAGTCGAGAGTTTCTAATCCGTTTAAAAGCCGTTGGGCGTATGCAGTAATGCGCAGGCTCCATTGTTTCATTTGTTTTCGTTCTACAGGATAGCCTCCGCGTTCACTGTAACCCTCTTTTACTTCATCGTTGGCCAAAACGGTACCCAAGGCCGGACACCAGTTAACATAGGCTTCTCCCAAATAGGCCAATCGATACTGCATTAAAATGTGTTTTCGCTCCGATTCGTTAAATTGGTTCCAATCTTCGGCGCTGAATATGGTATGGGATGGTTCATCCGAATCTTTAGTAAGGTAATCGCTGCATCCGGCATATCCATGAGTTGCAAATAATGCTTCAAGTGTTTCAATGGGTTCTGCTTGTTGAGATTTGCAATTAAACCAAGAATTAAAAAGTTTTAAAAAAATCCACTGGGTCCATCGGTAGTACGAAGGATCGGAGGTTCTTACCTCTCTGGACCAGTCAAAAGAAAATCCCATTCGGTCGAGTTGCTCCCGATATCTTATGATGTTATTTTCGGTGGTTTCGGCCGGATGTTTTCCGGTTTGAATTGCATATTGTTCAGCCGGTAAACCAAAGGAATCGTAACCCATGGGATGCAGTACATTATAGCCTTTAAGGCATTTGTAACGTGCAACAATATCCGAGGCAATGTAACCCAGGGGATGCCCTACATGTAAACCCGAACCCGAAGGGTACGGAAACATATCTAAAACGTAATA
>CAWUNH010000139.1:0-4508 GCA_963923435.1 uncultured bacterium | reverse complement strand
GATATACTTCACTACAGCTATTATACAAAAGAAGATCATTACAAACAATTGCGGTACTTTTCAGACCTTTCTGCTAAAGCGTATTTTGATGCTGGAAAAAAAACTCGGTTTTGGAACTTGATACTTAATCCTGTAGCCTGTTTTATATCCCATTACATTATACATTTAGGTTTTTTAGACGGTGTATCGGGTTGGCAAATTGCCAGATTATCGGCTTATGCTACGTATTTAAAATACCAAAAACTTAAACACTTAGCCCGTGATTAAACTTGGTTTGGATATGGAGCGAATGCGAAACCCTTACAGCGGACTGGCTGTGTACTGCAAAGGTTTGTCCGGAGCATTGTCTAAAATAAAAGATTTAGAGTGTACTTTTTTTTATCCCGCCAATCACCCGCAAACAAATTCAAAAAACGATACATACGCTGGCTCTGGATCTAAAGTATTCGGAATTCATGCTCCAAAACTCCAGCTTTTTCATGCAACCCATCAAAATTCGAAATTGTATGTACGCGGCATTCCAAGAGTAACCACACTGCACGATTTAAACTTTATTGAAAAGTATAAAAATAACCGCATTAAAAGAACCTTCGCAATTTGGACACTTAACCGTTTAATTCAAAAATCATCTGCAATAAATTACATTTCCAATTATACCAAGATGATGGCCGAAGAGTATTTAAACAATCGTTTCCTAAAAAACACAAGGGTTATATACAATGGTGTTGATTTTAACCCAGCCAATATTAAAACACCCTTTGTGGCTCCCGAAACCTTCTTTTTTTCAATTGGCGTAATTAATCCTAAAAAGAATTTTCATGTACTGCTCCCCCTGGTTAAAAAAACCGGCATTCCCATTGTTATTGCTGGCATCGACACGCATGCATATGTTGCAAAAATTAAAAGTTTAGCAGAAAAAGAACAAATCGCCTCTTTGGTGCATATCATAGGACCGGTTTCAAGTGAAGAAAAAAACTGGTATTACAAACATTGTAAAGCGCTGTTATTTCCATCTTTATCCGAAGGTTTTGGATATCCCATTATCGAAGCAATGTCGTATGGTAAACCGGTTTTTCTGTCGCGTTTAACTTCCATGCCGGAAATAGGTTCCAGTTTTGCCTATTATTTTGATAGCTTTGAAGCCAATTCCATGTTTAATGTATTGCAAAACGGTTTGGATACAGAAATCAACCATCCAACGTTTTCTCAAGAACGAATACAATACGCCTCACAATTTACATGGGCTGCTGCAGCTAACCAGTATTTTAAAATGTATCAGTCGGTATTATGAGTAAAGATTCGTCTCAAAAACAAGTGGTATGGATTACCGGAGCTTCTTCGGGAATCGGTGCAGCTTTGGCCAAAGAATATGTCTGTAAAGGCTACCGTTTGGTTTTATCTTCGCGCAGGCTCAGCGATTTGGAAGCTGTTGCCAGCAGTCTTAAAATTCCTTCATCCGATTATTTATTACTGCCCTTTGATCTGAACAAACAAAATCCTTATAATTTATATTTAGATCAAATTTTAAAACATTTTTCACAACTAGATATTGTTTTTTTAAATGGAGGCATGAGCCAACGTTCCGAAGCTTTAAAAACAACTCCTGAAATTGAAAAAGAACTCATGCAGGTGAATTATTTTTCTCAGGTTGCCATGGCTAAAGCAGTTTTACCGTACATGATATCGCAACAGAAAGGCCAATTGGTGGTTGTTAGCAGCATTGCCGGTAAATTTGGTTTTTATTTACGTAGTTCTTATGCCGCAGCCAAACATGCTTTATTTGGTTATTTTGAATCGTTACGATTGGAAACAGATTCTACCGGTATAAGCATTCATTTGGTGTTTCCCGGAAAAATTAAAACCCGTGTATCGCAAAATGCCATTACTTCTGATGGTTCAAAACACCAACAAATGGATCCCAGTCATGTTTCAGCGATGAATGCCGAGGATTGTGCCCGTTATATTTCAAATCAGATTGAAAAGGGGAGACTTGATTTTTTTGTAGGAGGCAAAGAAGGGCGTATTTTATGGATACAACGGTATTTTCCCTCTCTTTTTAAACGAATTCTGCGCAAGCAAAGTCCCTACTGAAATTGAAGCAGTAGGTTAAAGCTTGATTAGGCCTCTACCTCGGTTACAATACTTGGAAAAATTCGAACGTTTTGATCTTCTTCGCGTCGGAACTGATAGGTGTATTTATAGTGACTTTCCAATCCCGATTTATTAGGCAATCCGTTAATCATCATAATGTTTCGAATTTTAGCAAAACGCAGCAATTCACGAAGGTAATGAGCCGATATTTGCCCAACCTCATCAATAATGCAATGCACTTTAAATTCTTTACTGCTGCGATGCGAGGATTCTTTTATAAAAACATGCAACAGGGTAATGTAAATAATTGCTTTTACTAATATATCGGTTCCCGTACTTCCAATGCTATCAATTCGGTGCGTCCACCCGGTTTCGTTCATGCCCTCTTTGATATTAAATTTTAACTCAAATAAGTCCTGAAGCCGAATTTCCTCTTGTTCCTGTTCGTTGATTGCACTTCTCAGCTGTTCCAACAATTTAACCGCTTTGTTGCTAATTTCACGTTTTCCGGTAGTTGCAAAATCGGTATTAAATAAACCTTCATTGTATACCAATCCGTTTTCTTCACGAAATTCTTGTATGCGTTTAAGTAATTTATAAACTTTATTATCGGATTCGTCAAGGCGAATTTTAATAAATTCAATCAATTTGCTTTCTTCGAATTCAGCTTTTTTAAAGTCTTCTGCAATGAGTGTAATAATGTGCTGAATTTTATCTTTTTGTCCGCTTAATTCTTTTACTTTTCCTGCAATGCTATCGGTTACCAAACTAATTTGCGTTGCGGTTTCAGCTACCGATAACTCAATTTTACTTTCGTGTATAAAGTTTCTTAAATTTTGTGCAAACCGATCGTATTCACCCGCACTGGCATCGTTTCGAATTACAAAATTAAAATGGTTTTCCAATCTGAATTTACCCGAAAATTCATTTATAAACCTTTGAAAAGCACCAAATTCTTCGTTGTAATGCGAATCGTTTTTTAGTAATTGCGTACACAAATCCGAAATTTTATACTGGGTTCGTTTGGCTTCGGCACGTTCTATAATATCTGCAAATTTATGATACACCGGAGATTCTCTAAAATTAGAGGTGTAAAAGTTAATTCCGTTGTTAAATTCAATGAGCTCTTCGTCGTAGGTACGTTTTTGTTTGTTAAGCTCCATTTCTTCGAGGTTGGTTTTCCGTTTAGCCTCTTCAATTGCTTCCTGTAGATCCGAATTGGATTTAACGAATTGTTCCTTTTTTTCATTTAGCCCAGGTAAGGCATCAAACAATTCTCTTTTGTCCTTTAAGTAATCGTTAATCAGTGAGTCAAATTGTTCCAAGGCTCGCATTTCAATTTGTAGCTTTTCAATTTGCTGCTCAACTTGTTTTAAAAGTTTTGAATCAACGCCTTTGGATTTAAAGTTTTTTTCTTTTTCAGTATTTAATTCTGTTTCTTTTTGTTCAAATTCTTTTACGCGGTTTTTCTTTTCAGAATCCATTTCTGCCATTTCAGCATCTTGACGTTTTTTTATTTCATCAATACGAGATTTGCTGTTTTCTTGAAGTTTATCCAGTTGTTTATTGTAGTCTTGCAACAATATATTTTTTTTGCGTGTTAGCAATTGCAATTCTTCTTCAAGAAGATTGAAACGCTGGCGATTACCGCTTAAGGATTGTTCGGTTTCTTGACGAGCTCTGTTTTTCCATTCTTCCAGCTCCGCATTTAGCTTTTGTTCTTTTTGTTCAGCCAATTCAAGTGAATAACTTAAAACCTTAATATCTTCTTTCAACTCACTTAACTGTTTGCCGTACTTGTCGGCTAAAAGCATTTTTTCCTGGTTGATGTTTTGTTGAAATGCATTCAGTGCATCTTCGATACTTTTTATGGATGCCAAACGTTCGTTTTTATCGTACTGATATAATTCCAGTGTTTTTGAACTGCTGTTTAAATCCGAGGTATTAATTTTTATACCGTAAAAAGTATCGTTGCCGGATTCGGCTGAATATTCAGGTTTTAAGTCGGTGCGAAATAACACATCTTCACGAATAACTTTTCCAATGTGATCGTGCCAGTTTTTAACGTGCTTATCTAAATAGCCATAAAGGGCATCGTGTTGAATGGAAAGTTTTTGTTCTATTTGCTGAATTTCATTTTTTAATTTATCAATGTCATTTTGACTTTGCTGTATTTGATTTTGTAAAGATGACTTGAGTTTCTGTTCATGGTGCTCCCATTCTCTTTGTAATGTTTGGACCAGGTTTTGTTTTATGGCTCGCTCGCTTTTATTTTTTAAACTAACCGCCAGAAGTTCTGTAATTTCTTGTTCCAGCAACCGAATTTCTGTTTCAAAAAAACGGGTTCCGGTAATTAGTTTTTCTTGACTTTTAATTTCATTAAGTTCTATTTGTTTGGCGGTCCACTCTTCCTGAAT
>CAWUNH010000138.1:0-4530 GCA_963923435.1 uncultured bacterium | reverse complement strand
ATACGAGATCCTCTACGTCTCGTGGGCTCGGAGATGTGTATAAGAGACAGATACAGAATCAACCTAAATCTCGTTAAATTAAAAACAACATGAAACGCAGCACTCTAAAATCAATTTTAGTTTTTTTAATAACCGGTTTAACCGCATTTGTTCAGGCTCAAAAAGGCTACGACATCAGCATTAAAATGAAGGGATGTAACGATACCATGGTCTATTTGGTTAAATATATTTTTGATCAGCAATACATCACCGATACGTGTAAAAAAATCAAAGACGGTCAAATTCGTTTTAAAGGTCAAGAAACCCTCGATAAAGGCATTTATACCCTTGTAAGTCAGGGTAAATCGGTTTACTTTGACTTTTTCATTAACGATAGTTTTAAATTTTCTATAAGTACCGATAAATCTGATATTATTTCCAATTTAAAATGCACCGGTTCCAAAGACAACGAAGCCTTTTTTGGGTACTTAAAGTTTATTTCAGATAAAAACAAGCAGTTTGGCAATTTACGCGATCAAACCAAGGGCATGTCCAGATTGGACAGTACGGCTTACATGAAAAAAAACCTGGATAAGTTAAACAACGAGGTTAAAACCTTCGACGAAAACTTTATGTCCCGTTCAAAAGGCACCTATGTTTACGACGTTATGAATTTAAAAACAGAAAAAGAAGCCAAAGAGTTGCCTTTAGCAAAAAACAATCGTCCCGACAGTATTTACGCATATTATTATTATAAATCTCATTTTTTCGACGGTATGGATTTTAAAGATGAGCGAATCATAAGAACGCCTTTTTTCGATGACCGTATTGTTCGGTATTTTGACCAGGTAATACTACAACATCCGGATACCATTATTCAGGAAATTAACCGGCTTATGGCCAAATGTCCAGAAAATGAATTGATATATAATTTATTAATTGGCCATTTTACCTATAAATACGAACAAAGTAAAATCATGGGATTTGATAAAATATTTGTTCATTTGGCCGATAAATTTATCATCAGCGGTCGTGCTGAAAAGGTATACAGCGACGAAACGGTAGCCAAAATTAAAGAGCGGGTAGATGTTTTAAGAAATTTACTTTTAGAGTCGAAAGTACCGGATTTACTAGCTATTGACACAACTTATGGAGGATTGATCCGTAAAATGGGTTTTGATACGGCATCCTCCAGTAAGTCCATTACCGATTTATACTACAAAAACATTGATAAAATTACTCCGCTGTTTAAAAACCTGTACAATGTTAAAGCTAAGTACACGGTACTGGTGTTTTGGGCAGCCGATTGCGGACATTGTCAAACCGAGGTTCCCAAACTTCATGAAGAACTTATGAAAATAAAATCTAAAATAGATTTCAAAGTGGTAGCAGTTCAAACTAAAGACGAATTGTACAAAGACTGGAAAAAATTTATTTTGGATAAAAAATTAACCGATTTTATTCATGTATTTGATCCAATTCATATTAATAATTTAAAAGAAAAATTTGACATTTATTCCACTCCGGTAATATATATTCTCGATTCAGATAAACGAATTAAAGCAAAGCGTCTGGGAGCCGATCAGGTACCTCAAATGTTGGAAACTTTAGAGCAATTAGAAAAAGCAAATACCCGTTAAGGTTCTATTTGCAGTTGTTTTAAATCGTTCCACAACAGTAACATGCTGGAAGCATCGGTGCCATTATACAATCCTCTTATACGGCGATTGGAATCTATAAGCATCATAAGTTCGCTGTGAATAAATTCTTCAGAACTGGGCGTATAGGCCGTGTTTTCAGCTTTTGAAGTATTTTCTAGGGCATTAACCAAAAAGTCATTTTTTGCCAAATCATAAATCTGTTCTTTCGAACCGGTTAAAAAATTCCAAAATCCTTTTTTTGCTTTATACGTATTGGCATAATTCAACAGAACCTCCGGCTGGTCATAAGCTGGATTAACGGTAATCGATATAAACTGAATTTTGGGTTGAGATGCGAGTGTTACATCCAATTTTTTGGATGTATTATCTGACGAAATACGGTGCAGGAGATCAAGCGTTTGATTTTTATGGATACAACTGTCTTGTAGGTGCATGAGATGCTTGCTCATGACCGGGCAAATGGTTTTACAGGTAGCAAAAAAAAAGTTTACCACCGTAACTTTATGATTAAAAATCGTTTCACTCAAGGTGTCTTTATATTGATTAATCAAATTAAAGGAACCTATTTGATGGTATAGGGTATCTCCATTTACAGCCAGTTTTTTAGGTCCGAAAAATGGCAAACGAGATGGGGATGTTTTGGTACAGCTAAGGCTAAAAATCAAAGCCAGCAGGCTAATGTTTTTGAATAATTTCATTGGATTCCAGTAAGAGTTGTTTTTCTTCTTTTAAACGCAAATGTTGATATTCCTCAATTAATCGTTTTACTTCGGCAATATAGCGGGCATCGTAATAACCGCGTATTCGGGATGCGGCATCAATTAATACAAAGTAACTGGAATCCACATAATAAGGTTTATTTTTGTAGTAGGCTGCATGTAGGGTGGGAAATGCCGATGATTGAGTAAAGTACATGTTAGGCTTTGCACTAAATTCGTTTAGTTCGTTTGCGCGGCTTATATTTTCATACACAAAAACAAAGGGTATAGATTTAATTTTTTCGTAATTGTACTTAAAATACTCCCATAATCCGTCCAATCGGTAACTGTCTTTGCGGTAGGCTTCTTTAATAAAAACTGTTATAAACGAACCCTGGTTAGGGAGTTTTTTAATAGAATCAAGACTATTAAAATTAAGCGGAACTTTGTAAAAAACGCTGTCTCCTTGCTTACTCAATGTTTTTGAACCGTATATCGGTAGTTTTTTGGAGTTTATGGTAGAGCTTTCAAGAATTACCCAAAACAAGGATGGAAAAATAATAATTAGTGCCACAATCCATTTTCGTTTCATAAATCAGGATTTTAGAGTATTAAACGTTTTAAAAACGATTTCTCCGTTAAAATGTTCGCAGGTTTCAATAAGTAATTTTATAAATTCCGGACCGTAATGCAAATACCAGGTTCCGCCGTGTTCGGTGCGTTCGTTTACCCTATGTTGCGGCATTATACTGTTTAAAACTTCAAAAACCCGTTCTTTAAGTTCGGTGTTTTTGTTTTTACGATGCGAATTGGACTTTTCGGCCAAATGTTCAATACGATTTAAATACTTTTGGGTTTCGGCTTCAAAAGCCGATTTTAAACTGCCCTCTATTTCATATAGCGGAGCCCCCAAAGGTAAAATTTGACTTTTAAACCGGTTAAGGATTTCTTGGGTATTAAGAGCTTGCGATTGGGATTTAAAAATATCCTGAACAAGTTCGGATTCGGGTTTAAACCAATCTGTAAAATTTAATCCCAGTTTTTGAGTGATGCGTTCGTCTTTACTCCGTATTGGAACAATCATATAACGAATGGGCAATAAAGGAAAAAAAACTTGGTAATGCTTCATAACCGAGGGCAGTTGCAGCCAATAGGCTTTTTCCTGAGGACCGGCAACATACACCAAATTGGGTAATACGTATTGCTGGTATACCGGTCGCAGCAGCGCATTTGGACTAAAACGTTCGGGGGCATCCTCGATAAGTTGTTCCATCTCCTCGCGTTTCCACACCTCAGATTGGTCTGACAAGCATAGTCCATTTGTACAAACATCCAACCGTTTGCGCGTACCCTCGTGGAGGTAAAACATATTACAGGCCCTAAACCCAATGACCGGCTTCCATCGGTTTTCAGTCCAAGACCTCATCGTGGTTGCTGCAGCAGTAAGTGTTTCAGAATGTAAAACATCGCCCTTAAGAATGTTTTTAAAGGAGGTTTTTAGTTCTTTACAATTTGCATCCAGGCAAATTAATCCCTCCGATCCAAATAAAGCATAGAGGACCTTTTGAATGGCCTCAGACAGGTTATTGGATTCTTCAAACAATTTAATTAAAGAACAAAATGATGCGGCATGCGGAAATTCCTTTATGGAATCAAATAAGTTTTGACTCAGATCGTGTAAGGCAGAATTTGGTTTTATACAGCCCACAGGACCCTCAGAAGTTACAGACCATTGATACTGCTTTTGGTTTAAATGAACCGATTGTATTTCCTTGTAATCATGATCCTCTGAGGCCAGCCAGTATACAGGGATAAAATTGTATTTTGGAAACTGTTGTTTAAGTTGCTTGCACAACGAAATGGTATGGGCAATTTTAGTCCAAACAAACAAAGGTCCGGTCCATAAAACCAGTTGATGTCCGCAGGCCACTGTAAAGGTGGTATCCTGTTTAAGGAGATTTAAGTTGTTTATTACTGCGGCAGGCAGGTTTGATAGGGAGTTGATTTGTTGTGATATTACCGAATGCAGGCGCAGGCGTCGGGCATTGTCAAATTTAAATTCGGAAATATAATTTTTTACGGCCTCAACGTCCAATGCGTCTTTTAACATAAACGCATTTTGTTCCTCTGCATGTTTTACGCTGGGATGTAAGGTATAATGGGATGCCCAGTTAAAACGTGTTTTCATGTAT
>CAWUNH010000137.1:0-4536 GCA_963923435.1 uncultured bacterium | reverse complement strand
CACCTAAGCCTTCGTCGGCAGCGTCAGATGTGTATAAGAGACAGCCCGAATGCATTAAAAACGATTTAAAAACCGGGTTTTCTTTTCAAAACGGACTAGTCAATGTTTTTCGATTAGATACCATTGTTTCGTATATAACACCTTTGTTTACTTCCCAGTCTTGGATTCTTTTTGTATTGCTATGGGCATTGTGGTATTTTAAAGCTTCGTTTTCAAAGCGCGTAGCCTTTTTTGTTTTTTTAATTCTGTTTTTATTTGCATTGTGTTCAAATAAATCCATGGAAGGAGCCCACTGGTTGTTTATGCCATTTTCCAGATTATACTTGTATGTACCGGTTGTTATTGCCATAGGATTAATTACGTTTAACCGTTGGCCCAATGCATGGGTAATTACGCTGGTTCTAAGCGCACTTTTATACGGCGGTTTTAAGTGTGTACATTCCTATAAAAGGGCCATTCAAACCTCTATGGATGAACAACAATGGGTAGGAGTTCGTTTGTACGAACAAAATAAACTTAAAACGGCATGTGATTGGTACACCCATCAACTAAAGCAAGATTCTCTAACAACCTTGGTTTTTTCAAAAAACCATTGGCTTAAAAATCCAATTTCTTACGGTTTAAATGCAATAAATAATTCGCAAAAATATTTAAACAGCGATGGACTATCTGAAAAGCGTTATTGGATTCGCAATCAATTACATCAAGTACAATCGCATACGTTTTTATATCAATCTTCCCGTTACGATTTAGCCCAATGCCTACCTCCAAAGGGTGTAAAAATTCTTGCCCGTGACGATTATGGATTGGTTCGGGTAACAACTACTCAACGTAGCATTTGGTATTTTTTAACCTGGGCAAACACTCAGGAACCTTAAAAAAACGGGCTATAAGCCCGTTTTTAGAATCCAATTTTAACTCAGTCTTTCAGATCAAAGGTTTTTTTAACCTCTTCGTAATTATTTAAATCTAAATTAGGATATTTTGCAATGGAACTGGAGGCAATAACCACCACTTTAAAGGTTAATAAACCCGGATTTAAAGGTTGTGTTAAATCCGAGTCGGTTACATACACACTCAATCCTCCTAAATAATGTTTAAAAGTATAGGTGCGAGAATAGGTGCTCGAGGGGTAAAAGGTATAGGGTAGCTGAAAGTAATTAGAGCCCGATTTTACATACAGTAATACCGCGCCATTGTCTAAAATATCTTGGGTAATGGCATCATAATTAAAATTGATGTACCAGTCGGGTGAAAGATAGCTCCAATTGGATGTGGTCAGCGAAGAAGAAACCACATTGGCATTTCCGTCGCTCCCAGCGGGACCTTGAGGGCCTTGTTCTCCCTCAACAATACAAGAATTAAATAAAAAGGACAGTGCTACTAAACAAAGGGTGAGTGTTTTTTTCATGTTTTATTTTTTTTTAAAAATACTACAATTTGTTTATATTTAAAAGGCTCCGTGAAAAGCATTATTAAACATTGTTTAGTGGGAATAGGAATGGTATATGGAATGCATCCATTAATGGCGCAGTGTGTTCAGTCCTGCTCACTTTATAATGTTTATTCTATAAACTATTCGGTGTATCCCCAATCCGGAAACTTAATTTATTTGGGCGATGACGATACCTCGGCTTTAGTTCCTATAGGATTTAACTTTAATTTTTATTGTCAAAACCATTCAGCGGTAAAAGTTTGTTCAAACGGCTTTATTTCGTTTGCCCAAGCCCCATTTACGCCGTCCTTAACACCCTATGCCCAGCAGTTACCGGACCCCAACCAGCCCAATGCTGTTATTGCGTTTAATTGGAACGATTTAGATCCAACAGCCGGGGGTTTAATTTCCTATACTACTATTGGAATCAGTCCCAATCAGCGATTTATAGTAACCTACACCAATATCCCCTTATGGAGTTACGGAGGGAGTAATTCCGGACAAATAGTATTAAATGAAATCGATAACAGTATTGAAATTCATGTTGGAAATGTTATTAATAACGGCTGGTTAACCCATACCGAGGGAATAGAAAACAGTAACGGAAATTCCGGTTTGACGGTTTCGGGTCGAAATTTAACCCTGTGGAATGCCAGTAATTCTTCACATAAATGGCAAAAAGCCATTGTTGGTTTACCTCCTCAAGCAATTTCAGGAAACACCCTGCTATGCATGGGCCAGTCGACAGCGTTCAGCGTTTCGCCCGTTCCGGGACTGCTTAATTATTCATGGACTCTGCCGGGTGGAGGTTGGCAGGGTTCAGGAACCAGCAGCATCCTGCAAGCCACTGCCGGCCTGAGCGGAACAATTTCCGTATCGGCAAATTATACCTGCGGAAGTTCATTGCCGGCAACTATTTCGGTATCCGTTAACCCAAGCCCTTTGATTAATCTATTAGGAATTTCTCCAAGCACAGTTTGCAGCGGTCAGCCCTTAACCTTGTCCATGAGCGGATCCAGTAATTACACGGTAATGCCTGGAAATTATTCGGGAATTTCGCCAATAACATTTACCCCAGTATCCAGCCAAGTTTATTCCATTTATGCAACTTCGGTAAACGGTTGCACTACCACAATGCCCCCGACTGCAAACGTTCCATTAATTCCAACACCCACTTTAAATTTAAGTTCGGGAACGTTGTGTTTGGGTCAATCGTTTAATTTAAATCCTCAGGGCGGCATTAATTACACATTGACCTCGCCATTTTCCATAGTAACACCTTCGGCAACGGGTTTGTATTCATATACACTCACCGGTTCGGCAGCCAACAATTGCACAGCCAATGCATTTTCCCAGCTCACCGTAGTTCCAAGTCCTCAAATAAATGCCTCTGCCACCCGTACCTTAATTTGTTTAAAAGAATTTACCGGATTATTTGTGGGCGGGGCATCCAGTTATACCTGGTCCAATGGTTATTTTGGAAATTCACAGTCGGTAAATCCCTCAGTAACCACCCTGTATACCGTTTCGGGAGCCAACGCTTACGGTTGTTTAAATACCGCCACAGTCATTGTTCAGGTTCAAACCTGTCAATCAATCAGTTTTGAATCTTTATCCTCTGAGCCACAAATTTTACTGGTTCATGACATGCAGGGAACACAGTGGATTAAAGGATCTCAAGAAATTACCAACCTAACTTACTTATTTTCGGATTTAAACGGTAAAACTTGCCTCATGGGATCTTTGGAATCGGCTCAAATCAATTGCAACATGCTTTACCCGGGTGTTTATATAGTTAAATTGTTTAAGAATTTGCAGGGTGTTTCCTGTCAACGAATACTTTTGTATAAATGAGAATAGTATCTTATAATGTAAACGGATTACGTTCTGCCATTTCAAAAGGGTTTTGGAGTTGGCTGGAAAACCGAAACATTGATATCGTATGCTTGCAGGAAGTAAAGGCAATGCCGGATCAAATTGGTTATTTAGAGCTTGAACAACTGGGATACCACCATTATTGGTATCCGGCCCAAAAAAAGGGTTATAGCGGCGTGGCCATATTCACAAAAATTAAACCCCGTAAGGTTCATTACGGATGCGGCATTGCGGATTACGATGCCGAAGGACGCGTAATTCTTGCCGATTTTGATGATTTTTCAGTTATGAGTGTATACCATCCCAGTGGAAGCAGCGGCGATGAACGGCAGGCATTTAAAATGAAATGGCTGGACGATTTTACAGAATTTATAAATCCTTTAATTAAAACTCCATTGGTGGTTTCAGGCGACTTTAATATCTGTCATAAGCCCATTGACATTCATAACCCGGTATCCAATGCCCGTTCCAGTGGTTTTTTACCCGAGGAACGTGCTTGGATGGATCGGTTTACAGAACTTGGTTTTGTGGATACCTTTCGTTTTGTAAATCCCAATCCCCATCGCTATTCCTGGTGGAGTTACCGATCTGGTGCCCGTCCTAAAAATTTAGGTTGGAGAATAGATTATCATTTTGTTACAATGCAACTAAAATCAAAAATTAAATCGGCGGATCTTTGGGAACAGGATTTGCACAGCGATCATTGTCCGGTGGTATTGGAATTGGCATGAGTTCCCCCTTTTGTATATTAATAGTGGCGGGCGGAACCGGGGCCCGGATGAAATCCGACATTCCTAAACAGTTTATGGAGATAAAAGGAATTCCCATAATAATCAGGTCCATTCAAGCATTTTTAAATGTTAATCCCCATTTTAATATTGTAATTTCATTGCATCCTCAATACTTTGAGTGGTTGCAAGCAGCGCTAGTAAAATTTAACATCAATACTAAACAAATAACTGTAACTGCAGGTGGAACTACCCGAGCCGAATCCGTTGTAAATGGAATTACAAGCATACCCGAAACGTTTACCCATGTTGCCATTCACGATGCGGCTCGACCCTTGGTTAGTAAAGCAACCATTGAACGTTGTTTGGAGGCCACGCGGCTAAAAGGAAATGCGGTTCCCTGTATGGATATTATTGACAGTTTACGAAAAATCAGTAATAATTTTAACCACTCGGTAAACCGAAACGAGTACAAGCAGGTGCAAACACCTCAGTGTT
>CAWUNH010000136.1:0-4629 GCA_963923435.1 uncultured bacterium | reverse complement strand
AATGTTAAGAATGGTACACATGAATTAATTCCTAATAAATATTGAAATAAGCTAATGGTTAGTGTTTACAACCGATAAAAGCTATAAAAATAATTTTTAAAACACTGGCAACACATTCTCTAATCTTTTAAAAAGGATTGAAAAAATTTAAATCATTTTTTTGATAGTATGCCATAAAAAGATAACCCTTATTGCTTATACCAATTCCTAGCCAGTTTGTTCAGGATTAAAAATCTTGAAGACGGTTTTATGAGAATCTATAAATCAAAAATGACATAGGTTTTCAATAACTTTTATAATAGTATCTTTACATATTATGTCAACAGGATTTTTCAGGGTTCCCGAACCCGTTAACGAACCCGTTAAAACTTACGCTCCAGGTACAAGCGAGCGAAAAGAATTGCAAAACACCCTAAAGGAATTGCGTTCTAAAGAAATTGAAATACCCATGTATATAGGGGCAGAGAAAGTTAAAAGCGGTCAACTTCAAAAAATTTCCCCACCCCACGACCACCAGCATACCTTGGGCTTTTATCATAAAAGCTCAAAAGAACATGTTCAATTGGCAATCGAATCGGCATTAAAAGTTCGATTGCAGTGGTCTGGAATGCCCTGGGAGCACCGCGCCTCCATTTTTCTTAAAGCTGCGGAATTAATTGCCGGTCCATACCGAAATAAATTAAACGCAGCAACCATGCTGGCCCAAAGTAAAAACGCCTACCAGGCAGAAATTGACAGTGCGTGTGAAATTATTGATTTTTTACGCTTTAATGTTTTTTTCATGTCACAGATTTATTCCGAACAACCTATTTCATCTCCTGGAATTTGGAATCGTATGGAATGGAGGCCTTTGGAAGGATTTATTTATGCGCTTACTCCATTTAATTTTACAGCCATAGCCGGAAATTTACCAAGTTCCTGTGCAATGATGGGAAATGTTGTGGTATGGAAACCCAGCAATACTCAAATTTACAGTGCACAGGTTTTAATGGAAGTGTTTTTAAAGGCAGGGGTTCCTCCGGGTGTTATTAATTTAATTTATCCTTCGGGTCCGGATGCGGCCGAGGTTGTATTTCAGCATTCTGATTTTGCAGGAATTCATTTTACAGGCTCCACTGCCGTGTTTCAGGATATTTGGAAACGAATAGGCAATAACATTCAACAATTTAAATCCTATCCGCGTATAGTGGGAGAAACGGGTGGAAAAGATTTTATAGTGGCCCATTCCAGTGCTGATTCTAAAACGGTTGCAGTTGCTCTTTCGAGAGGAGCGTTTGAATATCAGGGGCAAAAATGCTCAGCGGCCTCCAGAGCATATATACCCTCAAATCTTTGGCCAGAAATAAAAAATTTACTGATCGAGGATTTAAAATCCATGAAAATGGGACCCACCGAAGACTTTGGTAATTTTATAAATGCCGTTATTGATGAAAAAAGTTTTGACAAGTTAAAGGCATATATCGACCAAGCCCAACAAGATAAAGAGGTTGAAATAATACATGGGGGAGGCTGTGATAAGCGTTGTGGATATTATATAGAACCAACGGTGATTGTAACCCAAAACCCGCACTACAAAACCATGTGTGAAGAATTGTTTGGTCCTGTTTTGACGGTATACGTATATCCTGAAAACGAATATGAGGCAACCCTCCGTATGATAGATCAAACGTCTATTTACGCGCTTACAGGATCCATCCTAGCGCAGGACCGAGGCGCAATTGTTAAGGCCAGTGAGCTTTTGCAGCATGCAGCCGGTAATTTTTATATAAACGATAAGTGCACCGGAGCCGTTGTGGGACAACAACCCTTTGGAGGAGCCAGGGGCAGTGGCACGAACGATAAGGCCGGGGCAAAAATTAATTTATTGCGATGGGTTTCGCCCCGAACCATTAAAGAAACCTTTGTTCCGGCAAACGATTACCGTTATCCCTTTTTATCTACAGAAAATTTATAGTTTATGACACGTATTCTTTTTTTTACCGTTCTGTTGGTTTTAATGTACCCAAAGGTATACACCCAATCGCTTGTTCCAGAATCGCTTCAACTAATTAATAACCGGGGTTGTGCCACAACCCTTCCCGATGAATCCTGGAACACCTGGTTTAATGCTAAAGTGGAGGAGAGGGCTTCTCAAGTATCAAAATCACAGGCCAATTATGTTATTCCGGTGATTGTGCATGTTATTTACGGTTCAACCAACACAGCTATTGGAACCTATCCGAACATTAGCCAAAATCAAATTAATTCGCAGTTAAATGTTTTAAATGCAGATTTTTCCGGTACAGGTCTTAATGTAAACCAACTTGCGGCAACGGCTTTTTCTGCTGTAGGAGCCTCAAATTGCAACATAAGTTTTTGTTTAGCCATGTTGGATCCTCAGGGTCAAACCCTGGCCGAGCCCGGAATTCATCGGGTAAGCTACCTAGCCAACGGTTGGACCAATCCAGCATCCCCAAGTTCCATCAATGCTTTTATGAGTTTAATGAACTCTACCATAAAACCGGCTACCATTTGGGATCCCACCCGTTACTTAAATATTTGGGTTTCCGATGTAAATATAAATACCGGAATTTTAGGTTATGCCACCTTTCCTCCCGGTTCCGGATTACCCGGATTATCGGGAGTGGGTAGTACTTCCAACGACGGTGTTTGGGTATGGGCCCGTTCCTTTGGTTCAACCGGTACCTTACAGTCGCCCTATAACAAGGGACGAACCGCGAGTCATGAAATTGGGCACTGGCTGGGCTTACGTCATATAGGTGGAGATGGCAACAACAATGTTAACGGAGATTGTGCTGCCACCGACTTTTGCAATGACACGCCACCCCAAAAGGGTGGATTTGCAGGTGGCCAGTATGGTCAAAATTACGGAGCTCCAACCTATCCTTGCCACGCAGGCGTATGTGCGCCAAACGGGGACATGTACATGAATTTTATGGATTATGTAGACGATCCCAGTTGTTATATGTTTACGCCCGATCAGCGCCTTAGAATGCAAACCGCAATGGCCAACAGTCCCTTAAGAATAAATTTAACGGCAAGTTCCAATTCGTTGTGCAACCTTGCACCCGTTGCCCCGCAGGCAGCATTTTCTATAACCAATGAAAGCTGTGTAGATACATTGGTTGGAATTTTAAACCAGTCCTCAGGAATACCCGGGCCCTCGTTTGTGTGGAATGTTCAACCGTCGAATGGAGTACAATTTTTACCTTCCAATACTGTTGCAAATCCCAGCATTATTACCTCGCAACCTGGGTTTTACACCTTAACGCTAATTGCTTCAAACTCGAGCGGTACTAATCAAACCACTCAAACGTGGGATGTTTACGACTGTGGTAATTTCGAATCTGTTTACGAGCATCTTAACGCTCAAATTTCAGTTTTTCCAAATCCCTCGCATGTGCGTTGTTCCATAGCGTTACAAACCGGAAAGGATTTTGAGGTTAAGGTTTATAATACCTTTGGTCAAATGGTTTATACGTCTGATTCGCAGTTAACGGAACTGGATATTGAAACCCAAAACTGGCCATGCGGTTTATATGTTATAACCCTGAAAACAGGCGGGTACACCATTAATAAACCAATCGTGGTATACCATCCCGAATAGGTTATTAAACACCTGTTGTTTATTCCAATAAACAGATTTTTTGTTAAGAACTAACTGAATGCAAGCCTCAGCAGGCCTTGTTGAGCACTTAATTTTGTTTCAATGAGTCCCCGACGCAAGCACGAACCGGATTTAAAAGAAGTTATTGCTCTTTTGACCCTTTTAGACGATCCTGACGAACAGGTATACCACCAAGTTAAAAACAGGTTTATTGTCTTAGGTCCTCCCGTTTTACCGCATCTTGAAACGGCCTGGGAAAACAGTTTAGATGTTGAGCTACAAAGGCGTATAGAGGCTATAATACAAACCATTCAGCTTGAAGCGCTGGTTAAAACTCTGCATCAATGGTCAACGGAACGATCTGAAAATCTACTGGAAGGATTGATTTTGCTGGCAAGATTTCAGTATCCAGAATTGGATGAAAATTTAATTTTAACCAATTTTCAAAAAATAAAACAAGACGTATGGATGGAGTTGCACGATGATATGACAGCTCTTGAAAAAATTCAGGCCATGAACCATGTTTTGTTTGAAATTCATCAGTTTTCTGGAAATATTTCCAATTATCATGCGCCACAAAATTCTTTTATAAATCATGTATTGGAATCTAAAAAAGGAAATCCGGTATTATTGGCATCCTTGTATTTACTATTGGCAAAGGAACTAAAAATACCGGTTTATGGCATTAATTTACCACAGCATTTCATTTTAGCCTATTTAAACGACTTTGCCAATTTATTGGATGCAGAACCGGGTAATTTTCAAAAACATATTTTATTTTTTATAAATCCGTTTAGCAAAGGCTTAATCTTTCAACAAAAAGATATAGATCAATTTTTAAAACAACAGGAATTAAAACCCCAAGCAAAACATTACCGGCCTTGCGATCATATAACCATTATAGACCGCTGCATTGAACAGCTGATTCTCTCTTATGAAAAACTTGGGTATCCCGAAAAAGTGAATGCTTTAAAAATTCTCCATCAGGTTGTAAAACCAAAGGATTAAGATTTTTTTCGCTG
>CAWUNH010000135.1:0-4640 GCA_963923435.1 uncultured bacterium | reverse complement strand
ATATAACGCCAAAAAGTATATTTTTTTTTGATACTTATTATTTAAAAAATACTTGTTAACCAATGTATTATTAGATAACATCTGTTGGTTTTTAAAGCTTACAACAGAAGACGATCTTAGCAGTTGATAACTCCTTAAAAAGGCATGGCCTGCTACGTGTAATACCGTTAAATTTATCCATCCTAAACTTAATTCTATTAACATAATGCCTATTTGAGAAGCGGTTGCGTATGCTATTTGTCCTTTAATGTTGGACTGTACCAATGATATTAAATTAGACAGGATTGCAGTTGTTATTCCAAAAATGAACAGGATTGTTTTAAAGTATACGGAGTGTTGCCATATTTCTTGAGTTTTTATTAAAAGTAAAATACCTACATGAACCGAAAGCGCACCATAGCTTATGGCACTGGAAGGTGTAGGTCCTTCCATTGCCCTGGGTAGCCAGGTTGTAAAAGGAAAAATTGCAGACTTTGCCATCGATGCAAGGAAAATACTTAATGAAATAAAAAATATAACAACCGAATTGATTTGATTAAACACGGGTATCGAATCGTTAAAAACATATTCTTTTTTTAAATAATAATGCAGGGCCCACATGCAAAGTATTAATCCTATATCGCCCAGTCTGTAAATGGTAAACACTTTTATTGCATTATGTACCGGTAAAAACCGGTTTCTGTAAAATGCAATTAACAAAAACGAACAAATTCCAATTATTTCCCAACCTAAAAATAAGGTTTCAAAATTTCCTGAAACAACAATTAAATAATATCCGATATAAAACAAATGAAATGTTGTATAAAATCTTTTAAATCCATCTTCTCGGTGTAGGTAAAACCTACTGTAGTAACTTATTAATAAACAAAGAATAATGCCTACATAGGAAAAAACAAATTCGTAATAGTTAAGATGAAATAATACATTAAAATTGTAATCTGCACTTTGATATAACGGAATCTTAATATAGTATTCTAATAAACGATTAGAAACCCATAGCGCAAACAATATTGAAATTATAATTAATTGTACAAACAGGCCGGAAATACTTAATTTATAGATTAAATATTCGTTTTGTTTTTTAATAAAAATTAGAATTAAAAAAACCAACACGGGTATTAAAACGGTTAACGGCAAAAGGTTTATTAAATTAATTTTCATCTGTGAGTATGGCTACTGGAAGTGGATTTCTATTTTTATTTTTTAAAATGCTGTTTCGACTAATGTGTTTTAGGTCATCAGTAAATGGAGTATAGGGTTCAAAAGCTCCTTTATAATACTGATAACTGTTTAATGATTCTGGATCAATAGCAGTTAAATGAATCCATTCTTTAGAATACCAAGATTTTACTTCAATATTGTTATTTAAAACCTTATGTATTATTTCAGGTTTTTGAATAATAATTACATTTAAGCGTAATGGTTCATGTAAATCAATCATTTGATAAGGCAACCCCGGTCTTAAATCCCCTTCAATTCCGTTAGCAACTGCAAATAATCCGATGATATTATGTGGGACTTTAGTTCCAGAACCTAATTTTTTGTTATCAGTTCTAGAAAAATAATATTCTAAATTAATACCTCCGCAAACAGGCCCAATGGGTTTAATAATTTGAGATAACAATTCGCCATTTATATCATTAAAGGGATCGTATGAATTTAAAAATGCACGACGGTCTAAAAACAATTTTGAACTATAGGATCTTGGTCCAATAATACAAAGACAATTTGTTGCATGATTTAATTCCGGTCTTGGTTCAAATAACGACCAAGATCTTTGAATTATTTTTTTATGTTTTTTTAAAGTATTATATTTTAAATGTATTGATTCAAATTTTCTCGATCGTTCTACCGCATTATTTTGTAAAGCTTTTGTTATGTTATTTCTAATGTTTTCATGATTGGCGTATTGTTGTTCATTTAAAGTGTTGGTATCGTAGTATTCTATTTCGTCTCTTGTTGTATCATGCAGAGCTGCAATAAACCTTGAATTTTCAGGTATTAGCATTCCTTTTGTGTAAAGTTGATTTCTTACCAATGGGTTATTTAAAAATAAAGCCATTAATTTTGCGTTTACCGATCCGGGTCTTCCAGAACAAGCCCCACAATCGTATGCCGAATAATGTGGATTATTTTGACTTGAGGCCCCATGCGCTATAATATACAGTAATGGTGAAAATGATTTTATACCAAGTTGATTAATAAAAGCAAATGCAAGGTTGGTCATTTCTTGCAGGGTAAAACCTAATTGCAAGTGATTGTGAATGGAGTCTGCATCTTGTTCCTCGTATTCGTGTATAAACTCAGAAGTTGTTTTTATATGATTAAATGCAGCTATTCCAGATTTATGTGAATGAGGATTTAATATATCGTACAAAAGGTTAATAAAAGATATAAATCCATAACCAATCGACATAAACCAACCTCCAATTAAACTGTAATTGTGGTTATTGAAATGGATTGTTCTTAGGTTTGAATTTTTTTGTTTTTTTTCAATTATCAAATGTTTAGGTTCTGCGTTGGCCGGGCATAGTTTTGTTAAAAATTTACTGCCCTCTTGTTTATAATATATTGGAACTCCAAAAAAACCAGGTGTTCCATAGGTTACAAAACAAGCGTCTTGAGACTCTACATGTCTTCTTAATGAACAGGAGCGGTCATCGATGCAGAATATAAATTGAGCCTTAATCTCAGAATTTTTTATTTTATTTTTTTCAACAGATTGTATTCCTTTAATTACCGGATCATACCAGGTCCATTCCAAGGCATTTTGCCAAATTTTAACTGCTAAATTTGATTTTACACCTTCATTCAATTTAGTGAAATCAATGGGTTTACATTCTGTTAAATGCCCTAAGGGGGACCAATTGAGTCCAAAAAAGCAATCTAAAGCGTCAATTTCCAGTAATAATTCCAAACAGCATAGGTCTGATAATGTAATTTTTTTCTTAATAAATAAACTATCCGGGTGTTGTTCAATAGTATTTATAAAACCAGACCATCCGGAACAGCTAAAAACAAGGTCCCATAGATAGGTTTCAAAAAATGATTTATTTGATATCAGAATGGTCAATAATTCGTTGGGGTTTATTTGGTTATTTATTAAAGCTTTTACTCGAGGAGATTTAAAAATATACGCTGAGTTGTTTTTTACAACACTCGTTAAAAAACCATCTTCTTCTGTAGGAAATTCAATTCTGGAAATACCTTGATCTAAATAAGCCGATAATAATTTAAATAATGGAGGATGAACGTGTTGGTCCATATCAAATCCATATTTTTTATCCCATTGATTTCTAAATTTTCCAACACTGGGTTCGGTTGTTAATGTTTCAGTTTGCCAAAGCGTTTCATCTAAAATGTCATTTACTCTATTATCACCAAATTTTTTTATCGACCATTCAAGTGCTTTAACAGATAGTTCACCGTTTAAAAACTTTTTTTGATAGTAATTTAAATTTAAATGCGTTTGGTATCCGAAAAAACATGAAGCGGTGGATAAAGCATCAAAAAAATCAAATTTACGAAACGATTCCAGTGTATTCTGATGAATAAAATCCTTTAAACTTGCCTGGTGGGGCAGATGAGGCCGAATGTTTTGTAATGTTTCTTGAAGATTAAATGACATATTTTAAATATTGATTAATTAAAAAAACAGTTGTTTTTTTAAATCAAATTTTAAAAATGCCGGTATAAGAAGGTAAAACTTTGTAAAAACAAATTCCTGAAGAATCAGGTTTTGATTGTATGGCTAAAGAAAAAAATGCAGCCTTCGATAAAATATTTAAAAAAGGTGTATAAAGGTCAGTTAGTTTAAAGAGACCGTAATCTGCTTCTTCTTCAATTTCTTCGGCGGGTGATAACAAATAGGAAACACTCGAGGAGTATGGAGAAATTTGTAACTTGTTTGTAGAGCGATAGGTTAGATTTAAATTAGTAAATCCAATAACCAACTGCAAAAGCAGTGTGAAAATAAACAAACCAGTAAATCCTTTGCAAATTTTAATTTTCACGCTACAAATTAAGTAAATAATATTGTAATAATAGTGTTGTTGTAGATTATTAACAATTATAAAACTTAAAAATGTAATTTAGTGCAATGAATTTGTTTTTAGAACTGCTTAAAATTATTATCCCAGCCGGTTTAGTATTTGCTGCAGCATTTTTTACAATTAAACGATTTTTAGATCACGAAAAAGAAAAACGGCAATGGCAATCTCAATCGGAAAGCAAATCGGTAATTTTACCGCTTCGGTTGCAGGCATTTGAACGGCTTGTTTTATTTCTCGAACGTTCGCATCCCCAGCAATTAATTTTAAGAATACCCCATGCAACCATGAATGTGCGACAGTTTCAGTTGGAATTAATTAAAACCATTCGTCAAGAATTTGAACACAACTTAGCGCAGCAAATTTATGTTAGTTCGGGGTCCTGGGAAATGGTTCGAAATGCAAAAGAAGAACTCGTAAAGCTTATTAATTTGTCGGCGGCCCAACTTGCACCAGATAAACCAGCACTAGAACTCTCTCAAACGCTTATGCATATTTTATCGCAGCTCGATAAAAAACTGCCCTCCGATTTAGCAATTGAATATTTGAAACGCGAATTAAACAAACAGTTTTAATTAAATCCATGCCATC